>CAIMMA010000787.1 GCA_903842475.1 uncultured bacterium | reverse complement strand
CGAGAGCGGCGATCGGTTCATCATGAATGTCTCCGGCTATCGGGTCTATACGTCCGATAAGCTCCTGGATTGGAAGGAGGCAAACATGCCTCAATTCGCAATCGGGGGGATTTGCACCGTAAATCAGATCACTCTTGCTGACCTCACTTTTTCTACCACCTGAACGCTGGTTGCACAAAATTTTGAAATGATTCTAATTTACAGGCATAATTACCAGGCCGCAATGTGGCACCTATGGTGCTGCGGAATATGCCGTTGGGTTTTAATTCATACATGCCTACCGCTGTAATTCGGTGGCTTAGTGGAATTGGTGGAATCGGTGGACCGAGAAGAAAAATGATGTGCTCAAGGTGATTATCAGTATAGAAATTCTATCGAGAAAACTGACCAGCACTACCTATTCCAAATTGCAATAAGGCATCAAGGAGACCTGTCGCGCACCTGATACTCCGGCTTATAGCCGGTCTGTCAGAAACCGATTGAGTTCAACTAATCCGAAAAAATAGCAAACCGCTCAAGCGAGCGTAGAATATAAACGCGACGCAGGGTATCTTCAGACTTTCCATAGTTTTTTCTTCTACATCCTTCAGGGATAGGGGGAAAGCCTGGATGAAGGAATCTGCAGAATACGAGGCTGGACGCCAATCCATTCCGTATTGATGCAACAGATAAAGTGTAAAGAGGAAGGATCGCTGAATAATTCCTAGCGATTTCATACCCATCAAGAAAACCCAATTGAATTTAAGGTGGAGGCATTGAAAAGCAGAGGGTAGAGTTTTTTCATCCCTCCTGAATTGAGGGCTTTAGTGCATTTATTGGTCAGAAACAGCCTGCCTTTGGTTATACGGAGCAGGCCAGCAAGTTGGCCCGTGAGCCGGATGGCGTTCAGCACCTCAAAGTGTTCCTCTGACCGTATTTTGATAGAGCGTAAGAATCGGTCATCGTAGTGTTCAAGATAACAGGCAGCCATCTCCTGGAAAAGCTTCTGGCTCAGGTTATTTTTGGCAGTCAGTTTCACGCCATCCTCACCAATCCTTTCCACCAGGCTAGAGAGAAGGAATGCAACCTTACTTTCAGGTCCCGTTGCTGTTTGGTCAGTATATCTTATTCCAAGCCGCATTCAAGGTGGCACTCAAATTCTTTGCTATGCTTGAATTCACGAGGGCTTTAAATGTCATCTTGAATGCAAAGTCGAATTACAAGATCAATTGACTCAAATGGAAAATGAAGAAATCGGTGTATTTGCTCGGAAGATAGACCGTGGAAGTCTTCATTCGGGGTTGTATTTTTTTCAGGTTGAAATCGTTATAATTTTGCAGCTTGAAAATTTGACACGGCCAACCCTTTAATGGATAATGAACACTATTGATTTGAAGCCAACATTAAGCGCAATTGATAATTTTATATTTTATAAAAAGGGACCAAGTTGAATAATAAACGTTTTCGCCAGGTGCTTATTTTTTTTCTGCTATCTTCACTGGCCTCGGCCTCACCCACACTGGCCTGCACCACCATCTTGGTGGGAAAAAAAGCATCAGTGGATGGATCGGTGTTTATCTCTCATTCAGACGACGGCATGAACGATGCCCGACTGGTCTACGTGCCCGCCAAGGACTGGGAGCCCGGCGCTTTACGGCCTGTGTACTACTCCCATTGCGCACTCGACTTCAAGCCGCAGTGGGGTGGCACGGTGAGTCACCGCATAGTGGATGCCTCCCGTGCCCCGGCCTATGCGACTGAGCATCACGAAGGCGACCCTAAAAGCAAGCCCCTTGGCTTTATTCCTCAGGTGGCGCACACCTATGCCTACTTCGATGCCAACTACGGTATTATGAACGAACATCAGGTCTCCATCGGCGAGTGCACCAACAAAGCCAAGGTGACCCCTGAGCCCGAGCCGGGCAAACGTATTTTCTACTCCGCAGAGCTTTCGCGTGTGGCCTTGGAGCGCAGCAAAACCGCCCGCGAGGCTATCAAGATCATGGGCGAGCTGATTGAGAAATACGGCTACTACGGTACAGGGGAAACCCTGCTGGTCGCCGATCCCAGCGAAGGTTGGGTGATGGAAATGAGCGGCGATGACAAGGATGGCACCTCCGGCGTATGGGTAGCCCAGCGTGTGCCGGACGATGCGTTCTTCGTGGCTGCCAATCAGTTCCGTATCCGCGAGGTGCAGAAGGACAGTCCGGACATGCTGTACTCTGCGAATCTCTTCGACGTGGCCCAGGGCAAAGGCTGGTGGCAACCCTCGGACGGCCCGCTCGATTGGACGAGCGTCTACGGTGACGGCGAATTCCATCATCCCTACTATTCGCTCCGCAGGGTCTGGCGGGCGCAATCCCTGGTGGCCCCGTCTTTGCGGCTGCCCGCCTGGGTGGAGGGGCCATTCACCCGCGTCTACCCTTTTGCGATTAAGCCAGACCAGAAACTAACGGTGAAGGACCTCTTCAGCATTCACCGCGACAACTATGAGGGTACCGACTTTGACCTGACCAAGGGCTTGGCGGCCGGTCCCTTTGGCGATCCCAATCGTTTCGAGGGTGGGGCCGAGTCACTCGCCAATAGAGAGGGAAAACTCTCCGAGGTCAAAGGTGAGTTCGAGCGGCCGCTGAACATTTATCGCTGTGTGTACGCCTACGTGAATCAGTCGCGCGATTGGCTGCCTGCTGCCATTGGCGGAGTGACCTGGTTCGGCCCTGACCGGCCGGCCACTGCAGCACTCATCCCTTTTTACATCGGGGCAACGGACCTGCCGCAATCCATCCAGACTAGTAATATTTTGAAATTGGACCGGGGCAGCATGTGGACCGCATTCAACTACGTGGCCAATCAGGCGCAGCTGAAGTATTCGTTTATGATCAAGGATATCAAGGCGGTTCGCGAGCTGCATGAAAGCCGTTTTTTCGGCATGCAGAAGGAACTGGAAGCCCAGGCCCAGGCGCTCTGGACCAGCGGCGGTGAGCAAGCGGCGCGCGCGCTGCTAACAAGTCATTCCGATCAACAGTCCGCGAATGTGCTTAAGGACTGGTGGGCGTTATCGGAACAACTCTATATCCGCTACAACGACGGCTACCTGAATACACCGGATGGTATTGCACAACCGGTCTTTTATCCGTCATGGTGGCTCAAGCAGGTGGGCTATGAACAGGGTCCGGTGAGTTACGTAAAGCCTGCTGACCGCAAGTAGCGGTGGCAAGTATTTTTAAAAAATCTACACAATTCCCCGCATTGCAAAAAAAGGGCTCCCCTACCATCTCGGCGGGGGAGTCCTTTTCGTCAGAACTATTGCCGTATCACTGCAAGAAATTTGCCTCCCGCAGGTAGCGCACATAAAGCGGAAAGAGGATGTCGTAATCCACATTAAAACCAGCACCCAACCGGGCCAACTCGGCGAGGGTTTCGGTCTGCTCGACCGGGAACGGCGGTGCGGAAAGGTCACCGGTATAGAACTCTTTAATTTGTGAGAGTCCGTTGTTCTCATCAATGGTTGCCAGACGTTGTTGCCAACTCCCCGTTGCCTCACCTTTGATGTCAAAGCCCTGGCTAGCTAGATGTTCGAAAAATCGTTCATATTCATGGCCTGCGAGTTAGCCAGGTTGCGCACTGCCAGCCCCTCTCGAGGCGCGACCGCCAGCGCGGTAATAGCAGGAGCTGACGATTGCCTGTGACCGTGGGACCAAGCAGAATGCCAAGGGGTTACCAGGAAGGTAAAAATTCATTTTTTGAAAAGCGTAATCCGTGTTTTATGGGCAAGTGAGCAAAGAGTAGAAAAGCTAACCAAGAAGCAATCGGCTAAAACATGGCTTAGAATTGACTAATTTTTCCGAATTAGTTGGTTTTGGATGTTGGTCAATTTTTTGGGACGTGACAAGAATTGCTGGTGAGCCCAGGATAATGTAAACTCTTCCGAAAAAATGGTCTGTAGCTTCTTAAATATTTTAGCACAACAGGCATTCGGGCTGTACCGCCGTAATGTCAAAGG
>CAIMMA010000786.1 GCA_903842475.1 uncultured bacterium | reverse complement strand
GTCTGCGTCACGCGCATTTGTTATCCTGCAAAATGGCGTGCCAGGATAATCCGCATACTAGGGCATTCCACAAGGGCTGTCTGTCAGCGGTGGGATGAATAATTTGTAGGACTTTATAACGCCTTGGTGTCATCCTTTGTCCCGCGATACCGTGGGGCGTGGACTTCCTCAGTGGGGGGTCAGTCGAGAAGACCTTCCTTGACCGCATAATAAGTGAACTCGGCATTGTTTTTCATGCCCATTTTCTGCAGGGCTCGACTGCGGTTGGTGCTGATGGTCTTGGTGGAGAGGGCAAGTTCATCCGCTATTTCCGTCACTGTTTTCCCCGAGGCAATCATTACCATCACCTGGTATTCACGGTTTGACAGGCTCTGGTGGGGGCTCCGGTCTGAATCCGTGCCGAGGTAACCAGCCAGTTTTTCAGCCAGGGCCAGGCTGATATATCGTCCTCCCTGGCTGACCTTGCGGATCGCCAAAAGCAATTCCGCCGGGGCGCTCTCCTTGGTAAGGTACCCTTTTGCCCTGGCTTTCAATGCCCGGATGGCATATTGTTCTTCCGGATACATGCTGAGCATGAGGATCGGCCTGTCGTTGTCTTCCCTGTGGAGTTCCTTGAGTACCTCCAATCCGCTCATGTCGGGCAGGGAGATGTCGAGGAGGACCAGATCAAAGTGAGCGTTCGCCGCCAGCTCCAACGCCTCCTTACCGGTCGCGGCCTCAGCTGCAACCGCCATGTCCGGGGTGTCGGCCAGGATCTGTTTCAAGCCAGCCCGGACCACTGCATGATCATCAACAATCAGAATTTTCAGCATATTCGCACCCCTCGACCTGCTGGTACGGTATAGAAAGGAAAACAGTGGTTCCCGGACCCTTCTGGTTTTGCTCTATGGCCATGGCCCCGTTTAAGAGACCGGCTCGTTCTCGCATGCCGATCAAACCGAGCGAATTGGGATCGTTGATCTGTGCCTCGGTAATCCCCCGGCCGTTGTCTTTGACGTTGAGGGTTATCCGGTCCCTTTTCTGCAGGAGCAGTATTTCAACCTGGCTTGCCCCGGAGTGCCGGGCGATGTTGGTCAGCGCCTCCTGAAAGATACGGAACAAAGTAATGTTGCATGGTTCATTGAGCGTGATGTCCTCCGGGATAGAAACGATATCGATGGAGATGCCGAGGCGATCGTGTACTTTGTTGGCCTGCCATTCGATGGCGGCGGACAGACCGAGGTCATCGAGCAGACATGGCCTGAGTTCGGCCGAGAGCCGCTGGACAGTGTGAACGGTATGGTCTAGTTGTTTATCCATGTCGCTGATTTTCTCTTTTATTTTTGGCTCTTTCCCGGATAGCTGGCGGCGCAGCCAATGGATATCCATCTTCAGGCTTGTCAGCGATTGCCCCAATTCGTCATGGATTTCCCGGGCCATGGCCCGGCGTTCCTGTTCCCTCGCCACCTCCAGATGGGAGGTGATTTTTCGCAGTTGTTCGTGGGAAGACTGCAATTCCTCTTCGATTTTTTTTCGGTCGGAAATATCCTTGAAGTTCTCGACAATGCCGATGAGCTCGCCGTTGCTGTCATGAAAAGGGGTTGCGGTGACAATGCAGGGAATTTCCCGGCCATCCCGGCGAATTTTGATGGCATCATACTCGATCCGCTCCGCTCCATGCTGGATGCGCACCATGGGGCAGAGTTCGGTGTTGCATGAAGCGCCTTTGAAGACCTCGTAGCATTTCAGCCCTTCGATGCCCTGATAACTGACCTTGGCAAGTTGCAGAAAGGTGGTGTTGACCCTGAGCGTATTGAAATTCTTGTCTATCACCCGCATGCCATCGGCGGCGGTGTCAAAAATCTGGGACAGCTCCCTGTTCACCTGATGAATCTCCATTTCCGCCTGTTGCAGTGCCTTGACAATCCGTTGTGCATAGACCCCAAAGCAGACAAAAAGAGTGACAATGGTAAGGCGCATCCACAATTCATGAATGTTAGGATAGAGAATATGGTCGATGAATTTGAGCTGCTTATCGTAAAAGATTTGCGAATGCATGAAGGATTCGACGATCCAGGAGAGCATGCCGAGAAAAATCCCGATCAAGGTCAAGCACTGTGGACTGCAAAAGCGGAAAAAGAAAGACATGTCTTTTTTTTTGGTCATTTACTGCCCTGAACAAATTTTCTGGGGGAGAGGAAGGGGCCGAATAGGGAGAATGGACGGAGAATAGCAGGATACCTTATCTATTGCAACCCACTGTCCGGCTTTCGATAGAGGGCTAAACGCCCATGGGCTTGAGCCATGTACCGACATGCTTACTGCCGACATCAAGACCTGCTGGATCGAGTTAATCCTGTGAAGTTCCGGGGGCATGATATCGAATTGTCGTGGGGTAAATTAAATGCGTCCCCTTTTCTTGCACGTCCCCTTTTCTTGCAGAAAGATAACGTCGAGATTCTCCAGGCCTGATGCCTTTTGATTACGCGGGCCTGTCTCCCTTTTCGGTTCCACGCCGAGTTCGGGGTAAGGAGCAACGGCGCGTCGTGTGCGGGCCTGAAGGGCGCTATTGGTAGATGGCCTCGATTTGGGCATCGTATCGGGTGCTGATCCGCTCGCGGATCAGCTTCATGGTCGGGGTGAGCAGTCCGTTTTCAATGGTCCAGTCCTCAAGCATCAGGAAGACGCCGTGGACCTGAGCTGAAGCGGGGAAACTGCGGAGCAGGCGGGCCACCGTCTGCAACACTGCGTTTCTGGTTACCGCCGTGTTCAGCGCGCCCTGCATCTGGGTAGCGCTGTTGGTTCCCTCTATCTAGTATGGATGCGTATGTTTTTGAGTGTCGACGAGGAGCGGCGACGGTCACGGCTCAATCTGGCCGGCTGTCGATTATCGTTCTTTTAATCGTTTGGTATCAAGGAGATGGATAGTCTTGCCTTCCACCCGGATCAACCCTTCCTCGGTCATTTTGGCAAAGATCCGCGACAGCGTCTCCGAACTCGTTCCCAGCAGATTGGCCAATTGGCCCTTGGGAACATCCAGCACCACCTTGTCTTGCCCCGGCTGTTCTTCCATCAGGTAGAGCAGGTACGAGGCCAGTCGGCCCGGCACTTCTTTGAGGGTCAGATTTTCGATCTGGCTGGCGAAGCGGCGCAGTCGCAGGGCCAGGACCGCTAGCATGTTGAGGGCCAGCGAAGGGTTCTTCGAAACCAGGTGGACGAACTCGGTCCGGGGGAAAAAGAGCACCTCGGCTTCGGTCAGGGTTTCGGCGTTGGCCGGGAAGGGGTTGCCATGGAAAACCGGGACCTCGCCAAAGGGTTCGCCCGGACCCAGGATATGGAGGATCTGTTCCTTGCCGTCGAACGACATCTTGAAGACCTTTACCTTGCCGCTGACGACCATGTAAAAGCCGATCCCCGGATCGCCCTCGAAAAATATGGAGACCCCCTTGCCGTATTTTTTGTCCACACCGATGGCCGCGATTTCCCGGAGCTGTTCTGCGGGCAGACCGCTGAACAGGAGGCTGTTTGCCAGCAGTTCGTTTTTGTTTTGCATTTTTTTCCAGAAAAAATGATTTTTTGACCTATGTCAAAGAAGCCGTCTGGTAATGTTGTATAGTGCAGACATACTACTGAGGAACAATGTCGAGTGCGACACAAAAAATTAAACAAGGAGAAACGCCATGTTTTGTAACCAGTGTGAACAGACGGCCAAGGGCATCGGGTGCAATATCGCCGGGGTTTGCGGCAAAAACGAAGAAGTCGCCGACCTCCAGGACCTGTTGATCCATGTGCTGCAGGGACTTTCCCTGTATGCCCAGGAAGGCCGGAAGCACGGCATCGTCGATGCGGCCACCGACCATTTTACCTATGAGGCCATCTTCTCCACCCTGACCAATGTCGATTTCGATCCGGACCGGTTTGTGGTGCTGATCAACAAAACAGTCGAATTACGCGAGGCGATGAAGGCCAAAGTGGCGGCGGCCGGCGGCAAAATCGATTTTTCCGAGGCAGCGGCGACGGTGATCCCGACGGGTTCGGTGGCCGAGCTCACCGCCCAGGGTGCGGCCCTGCACCTGATTGAAAACCTCGACAGCGATGTCAATATCCGTTCGCTCAAGCAGACCCTGCTTTACGGCCTCAAGGGCATCG
>CAIMMA010000785.1 GCA_903842475.1 uncultured bacterium | reverse complement strand
GCTGCAGGCGGTTTTCCAGGTGTCGCCCTCCAGGTATTCGAGGGTGATCAAGTCCGGGATGCGGGAGCTGAGGCGCAGGGTGTTGATCGGCTGTGGCGCCTGCAGGTCGATCGTCAGTGTAGCGGCGGCGACCCCCTTGCCTGGCCTCCACCTGCTGAAGGGATCGTTGTCAACCGCCTTGGCGGCATTGTTTGCATCGAAGTCGGCGGTGACCGGTTTATTCAGCGCGAGTGAATTGATGTGATCGGGCACGGCGGTCAACTCGACGGCGATCACGCTGACATTGGAATCCGGCGCGGTAGCGGGCAATTGAAGCAGCAGACGGCCGTCTTTGGTCGAGGTGGCGAGGGCTTGGTCGCGGGCCGCCAGCAGGTAGGCGCGTTTCACCGGAGTGGCCACGGGGAGGTTGAGCACCCCGTCGGCCGGCCAGTTGAACACATGCAGATACAGCGTGGTCCCCTTGAGGGTGGTCCGTCCCCACGGCACGCAGGTGAGCGGACCTTCGGTGGAACCGTAGATCGACTCGCCGTTGACCCGCATCCATGCGCCGATGTCGCGCAGGCGGTCAACCGATTCGGGAGGGAATTCGCCGTTGGACATGGGGCCGACGTTCATCAGCACATTTCCTCCCTTGCTCCAGCCCTCAACCATCCTCTGGATCAGTGCTTTGGTGGGTTTGGTGGGCAGGCCAGCGATGTAGCCCCAGTCGCCGGTGAGCGTCAGGCAGACCTCCCAAGGCTTCAGCGGGGGCAGCGGCAGGATGTGCTGCTCCTGGGTTGTAAAATCTCCGGTCATGAGCCGGTCGTTGATCACGACCTGGGGCTGCGCCTTGAACGGTGCAAAGAAGCGGTTGGCGCGGGCGGTGGTCATGCCTTTGGAACCATCGTTGTCGAACCAGAATTCACCGGTCGGGCCGTAGTTTTCCAGGAGTTCCTTCACCTGGGGCACGGCGACCTTGTCGATATAGGTGTCGAGGTCGACGCCTAGGTGGGCGGGATCCTCCCAGTACGGTTCGGCGGCTCTGCCACCGGGGTTACACCAGTCGGCGATGAATGAATAATAGACGCCGAACTTCACGTCGTGCTTAGGCGCCGCTACGGACAGCTCCTTGAGGGGGTCGCGCTTGAAGGGGGTGGCCTTGACGATGTTGTAGGTGCTGGCCTTGGAATCGAACATCGCGAAGCCATCGTGGTGCTTGGCGGTGATCACCAGGTATTTCATGCCGGCGTCCTGCGCGATGGCCATCCACTGGTCGGCATCGAACTTCACCGGGTTGAACTGCGTGGCGTAGCAGGAGGAGTATTCGGCAGCGGTTTGCTTCGTGCTGCGCATGTGCCCACAGCCGGTGGCCGGGACGGCGTAGATCCCCCAGTGGATGAACATGCCGAACTTTGCCTGGTGGCACCAGGCCATGCGGGACTCGCGCTGGGCGGGGGTTTCGTTGGCGAAGGGGTAACGCAGGGGCTCGGCCATTTCTTTGGCGGTGAGCGTAGGTGTGTCCTGCTGGTCACGGGGAACCACGAACTCCTGCGATAATAAATTCACGCAAAATTCCATGATGCGCATGGCATGTTCCGTCTTGGTGGTATTGTCAGATATCCGCAAAACCATCCTATGCTTGCCCGGCTTCAGGTCGGTTCCCAGCATCACAGTCCAAGGATACTGAAATCCACTGCTGTAGGAACCGAACAGATTGATGGAGCGGGAGGGTTCTCCATCCACACTGACTTCGACAATGCCGGCGTCCGGCCCCGCCACGATGTAGGCACCGATGGCGGTTCCCTCAAACTCCACGGCGACTTCGGCGCCCGGTTCGGTGGCACACAGCATGGGGATCTTGGTGATCCGCTTAAGCCCGGGAATATGTTCCCAGTCAGGTATTTCGACTGTCCATCCCTTCATGACTTTCGCTTGCCGCACATCCAGAAAACGACCGTAAAAATAGCTCAGCTCATCCATAGGCTTAGCAGGCAGCATGTGTGCGACGAGTTGGATAGTCGCCGGCAGGGGTACTGACCAGACCCGATTGAAGAGTTCATCCATCATCCGGGCACACAGGCCCTGGCCAACCGGACCAGGATGAACGCCGCCGTATTGTTCAAAGGTCATGGTCCCGTCGGCGATCTCCTTCGTCAATTCCCTGGCAACACTGATGGTCGGCACCTGGTAGTGTTTGGCGACCTCCTCGTGGGCGGCGATGGAGACCGGCTGCGCTCCTTTTTGTAATGATGTGATGATGTTCTCATTCACATAGAAGGTCATGACGATATCCATGTTGGGATTTTGTAACCTGGCGTGCCGGATGATGCCCTCCATCCCTCGGATGC
>CAIMMA010000784.1 GCA_903842475.1 uncultured bacterium | reverse complement strand
GCTTTGACCGGGCTACCGGCCAGGGGCGGGAGTTCATTTTCCATATCCGCGAAAATTATTGCGATTCCATGTTCATCAATAGTTTCCTCGACCAGGAATTCGTCGACCAGCACCGGTTGTTCGTGGTCGGCAAACGGCTCAATAAAGAACGAATGACCTGGCAGTACTATGTTCGGAGCCGCAAGGCCGCTGACTATAAACAGATGGTGCAGGAGAGCCTCTACCATCCGCCGCGCATCGAGGTAACGGTTGCCGAGGATAATGCCTTGGTGCTCAATCATGTGTTCGAGGGCAAGCCTCTGGTTCGTGATTTCATCCAGGGCGTGCTGCTGGGGGTGGGATTCCTTTGGGGCGATGCAGTCCACCTCTATACCAGCGATCCTGTGCCGGTGAAGGACGGCTCGCCGAGCGAGGGCCAGGCGAAAGAAGAAAAACCGAAACGAATCATCAACTGGAAGCGTTTTCGCTATTCCATGAAGGAACGGTCGCTTACCAGGACGCTGGCTGAATGAAACGGCAAGAATGTGAGCTACCTGAGGTGAATGGATGGGTGAACTGAGCAAGGCCTTGCATACCCTTGAGCACTACAAGGGCAATCGCAATCGACAATCCGAACTCTCTTTTACCGATTTTCTGCGAGAGGTGGTTGAGCGGCCCGAGCGGAATATCCGTAATGTGGCCCAGGTCTATGCCGACATGGTCCATTATTTTGTCCGGTACGGCATCGATGAATATCGTGATGACCCGGAATCCATCAATTACCTCAACTATGATTGCAATCGATTGTTTGTCGAAGGCGCGGACCGGCCGTTTTTTGCGGATCGTCTGTTTGCCAATCGGTTGATCCGCCATGTGGAATCCCTTTCGGTCGGTGACCAGCAGAACAAAATTTATATCTTTGACGGGCCGCACGGCAGCGGTAAATCGACTTTTCTTAACAACCTGTTGCGTCAATTCGAGCAGTATGCCAACACCCCGGAAGGCACCCGGTTTGAAGTGGTCTGGAAACTGAAGGAAAACCACCTGGCCGGCGGCGTCCACAGCGTGGCTTCCCTGGCCAACAAGCTCGCCCAGCTGCTGGGCGAGGAATTGCCGGACGAGGAGGCCGGCGGCGCTGCCAAGCAAAACCACAAGGGCAAGGAAAGCGAAGTGTCCGGGAGCGTGTTGACCTTGCCTTGCCCCAGCCATGATCACCCGATCCTGCTGGTGCCCAAGGAGATTCGCCGCCGTTTTCTCGACGATCTCCTGGAAAACGATCAGTTCAAAGAACTATTGTTCACGGAAAAGAAATATGAATGGGTTTTTCGGGATGAACCTTGCACCATCTGCACCTCCTTGTACCAGGAGCTGCTTAAAAAATACGGGGATCCTCTCAAGGTGTTTGATTGCGTCTTTGCCCGACCCTATGTGATCAATCGTCGGTTGGGCAACGGCGTCTCGGTTTTTAATCCGGGCGATCGGCGGTCGTTGAAAAACGTCATTAACAACGACGAGGTGCAGCGCTCGCTCGACGCCATGTTCTCACCGGGCGGCAAGGTCCCGTACCTGTATTCCAATTACGCCAAGATCAACAACGGCATCTATGCGCTTATGGATGTCAAATCGCATAACACCGAGCGCTTGATGGATCTCCACAACATCATCAGCGACGGCGTCCATAAGGTCGAGCAGATTGAGGAGCGGGTCAACTCGCTGTTTTTCGCCCTGATGAACCCCGAGGACAAAAAGGTGCTGACCGACCTGGCCGCCTTTTCGGACCGGATCGAATATGTCAATATCCCCTATGTTCTCGATATTAAAACGGAGGTTGAGATATATCGCGGGGTTTTCGGCAAGCATATCGATGACAGTTTCCTGCCCCGGGTGCTCCATAATTTTGCCAGGGTCATCGTCGCTACTCGCCTGCGGACGAAATCCGAGGCCATGCTGGAGTGGATCAGGGATGCCGAAAAATACGAACTGTATTGCGACCGGAATCTGCAGTTGCTGAAAATGGAGATCTTCACCGGCTATATCCCGGCCTGGCTGGAGGAGGAGGATGTGGAACGGTTTACCTCCAAGCGGCGACTCAAAATCATCGCCGAATCCGAACAGGATGGCTGGCGGGGACTTTCCGGCCGCGATTCCATTCGGATGTTCAATGAGTTCTATTCGACCTACGTGCGGGACGACAAACTGATCGACATGTCCATGCTCGGGAAATTTTTCCGAAAATACTGTAAGAAAGACAAGGCGATGCTGCCCATGGGCTTCCTCGACTCCTTGGTGCGGATGTATAACTATTCGGTGCTGCAGTCGGTCAAGGAGTCGCTGTACTATTATAACGAGGAGCAGATTTCCAAAGACATTCAGAACTATATGTTCGCGGTGAACTTTGAACCGGGAACAACGGAAATCTGTCGGTTCACCAAAGAAAAGCTGGAGATCTCCGAGCCCTTTTTTCAGCGGATCGAATCCCGGTTGATGGTGAAACCCAGTGAGGCCGTGACGTTTAGAAACAGCGTGCAGAGGGCCTATACCACCAGCGCGCTGACCCAGGAGATGCTGCGGGACAACCTGAATATTACCGAAACCTCGCTCTATCTCCACCTCTACGAACGGTATATCCATAACCTGAAGGACAAGGTCATGGAACCGTTTCATGAGAACGAAAACTTTCGACGGGCAATCAAGGAGTTCGATCAGGAGTCGTTTAAGACCTATGATCAAAAAATCCAGGGCGATGTCGCGTTTATGATGGACAACCTCCAGAAGAAATTCGGCTACAGCCGCCAGGGTGCCAAGGAGATCTGCATCTACGTCATCGACAATAATTTGGCCAAGGTGTTCGACGGGTTCCTGCTCACCAGTCAGATGGTCATCTGAGCGGTCCCGCCGGAAAATAGAGCTTGTCGAGAAACGAGCAAACACGCAATTGGGCAGCGTTACACCTGAGATGGGCGGCGGTCGCCCCCCTGATGAGTAGCTGCACTTGTTCAGGTAAGCCACGGTTCGGAGAGGGCCTTTAAGGGTAAAGACTCAGGGGAGGGGGTTTCTGGGGAGGGTGCTTGTCACCGAGTGGGCGCGGGGCGTTCGGCGGACATAATATTGAATGATATTTTTTTAAGGAGAACGAATTTTGGAAGATAAAACCATCACCGTAACCTGTCCTAAATGCGGCGTAAAGATTACCAACAAGGCGAGTTGGTTTAAAAAGCCCGGGAACAACTGCCCGGGCTGTCAGTTGCGATTGGCGACCGAGAGATTCAAAAAAGCAATCGAGGCCGCGGAGACATTGGCCTAAACGCATTCAAAAGTGGGTCATCTGTGGCAGGGTCCGATGTCTTTGGTCTGGAACCCGCGTCGTTGCCCTCCACGTGTCTCGGTACGCTCGGAACCACTGGGAAAGGACCTGATATTGAAACCATTTAAAAAGCTTTTCTTGCTCATTTCCTTATTATTTTTTCAATGTATCAATAATGCCGTGCATGCAGAAACGCTGACGGGAACCCTCGATTCCGTAATAAAAGGTGATACCCTGACCATTATACACCAGGGCAAGATTGTCGAAATTCGTTTGTTTGGCATTGACACCCCCGAGCCAGCCCAGGCCTTTGGGCAGATTGCTCGAAATTTTACCGGTGGGAAGGCTGCTAAAGGAGAGATTCGTGTAGAACCAATAGCCAAAGATGATGCTGGCAGGACCGTGGCTATGGTTTTTGTGAATGGGATCAATTTGAATGAACAAATAATTAGCCAAGGTTTTGGATGGGTATACCGGCAACACTGCAAAAAGCGTCTCTGTGCCGACTGGTTGCAGCTTGAGTCGAATGCAAAAGCTTCGCAAAAAGGATTGTGGGCCGATGCAAATCCAATCCCGCCATGGGAATACCGACAAAAGCAGCGGAGTGGTGGTGACGTCCTGCCTGCTGCATTGGCGGTAATTCCCTCAGCCGATACTAAAAAAGTACCTGGCGGATCGGTTGTCTATCATGGGAACACCGCAAAGCATGTCTTCCATGGTGCCGCCTGTAAGGAGTTTAATTGCCCGACCTGTACGGTCACTTTTAATTCAATATCGGAGGCTCTTGACGCTGGCTACAAGCCCCACTTCGATTGTTTAACGAAATAGATCTCACTCTGGAAGCCAGCATTGGTGCAAGACATCCATGGGCGGATACCGGTTATCCTGGGCAAGCAAAGCCTCGCAACTTGACTTGATTTGCCAGCAGGGCAAAGGGCAGTAGCT
>CAIMMA010000783.1 GCA_903842475.1 uncultured bacterium | reverse complement strand
TGCTCCCGGGCCGCAGGGTGAGGCCCACCAGCCACTTCATGCGGTGGCGCAGTTCCACCTCCCCAACCCACACCGTGGCGCTGGCGTCCCGATTGGTTTGCACGGTGAAATCCACCGGCGAAAAGCTGGTGGCCCGGTGATGGTGTGGAAAATTCCACTCCACGCCCCCGGAAATCCAGGCCCCGAGCATGCCGATGAGGGCCGGTTTGATCACGTGCTGGCGGTAGAAAAAGTTGTAGCCATTGCCCTTGTCCACCGCCGAGAATATCCGGCCGCCCAGATCCGGCAGAATCCCGATTTGGAGGTGCTGGTTCTCCAGGGTGATCAGCCGGTAGTCCAGGTTGGTTTTGGTGTCGAGCAGGCGGTCCTGCACGCGATAGGGATAAAACGGTGCCTGGGCTCCCTGGTAGGTGCGGCCGCTGTAAAAACGCGGGATTTCATCCGGCGGCGCCGCCAGGTAGGTGGGCAGGGTGAGGGTGCTGCGGGTGACTGTCACCGGGGTTTCCGCCGGACACCATCCGGCCAAAGCCAGCAGCAGGAGCCCCAGGCTGCGAAAAGGAATTCGTCCGCAATGGAAGCGCATGCCGACAACGTAGCAGATTCTCCGGCACCGACGCCAGTTTCTTTGCTGGGATTGGATCGTGTGCGGTGGCAGCGGCGCGAATGCGATGCCGGTCTGCCACCCCCCAATCTTTACGCCCCCCTGGTTCGCTGTTCGGCGGGTGGCGGCTTCACCACGTCGTGGGGACGGCGGTTTTCTTCCCCATGCGGTTCGTGTAGAACAGTTGCTTGTGGTCGCGCCCGTATTCGTGGACCAATTTGGTGATCTTGACGTCGTAGCAGCAGTACTCGGCGATCTCCAGCAGCTTGCCCTGGCGAAACCAGGTGATGGCCTGCAACCCCTCGGCGGTTTTCTCCACCCCCAGGGTGGCGGTGGCCACGGAATCCAACGAGACGCGGTGGGACAGGTGCTTTTGCAGTTCCACCAACATGTCCAGCGAGGGGAGCTGGCGCAGGTCAAAGGGGGTGTAGCCGTGCAGCACGTCGTAGTCAAAGCGTATTTGGTTGAACCCCACCACCAGGTCCGCGCGGCGCAGTTCGTTGATCAGGTCATCAACCATGGACTCACCATAAATTTTGTAATCACCCCGGGCGGTGCTGTAGGTCACCCCCACGCTCATCTTCATTTCGGAAATGCGATGCCACCCACCCACCTCGTCGGCGGACTTCTGGGTTTCCAAATCGAAGTAAACGATGTTCTTCACCCCCTTTTTCTAGGCTGACCGGCCGCTGTTTCCAAGTCCTATTGTCAACAACTGTTGCCGCCTCACCCGATTTCGATGATCGCCGAGGCGATAACCCGGGAGGCGAACCATAGCCATGGGGCTCCTGGCCGACGTCGGAGAAGCCGATTGAACCGGACCGATTCAGTTGGGCGGCTGGGGGATAAAAATCTTCTGGCCCACCTTCAACGCGTTGGGGTTCAGGCCGGGGTTGGCGTCCTGCACCATTTGCGAGGTTACCTTGATGCCCGCATCCCGGTAGGCCTTGACGATTTTCGAGACGGAATCCCCGGACTTGACCTCATACTCGTACCCCTTGTCCGGGAGGTTGGCGGGAGGATGCGCGGGGGGGCGCCGTTCCGTGCCCCCACCGTTGCCGCTCGGGCGGACCGTCGGCGGGGGAGGTGCGTTTTTGATGGCTGTGGCCAGCGCGTCGAGTTTATCCAGGATCAGCTTCTTGTCCGCCTCCCGTTTTTCGTCCAGCTCAACCATCTTTTTCGCCAGCTTGCGCAGATCCTCCTGGGAGGCGTTGCCGGCGGCGGCTTTGGCGGTGTCTTCACGCAGGCGGTTGTATTCCTCCGCCAGGGTGCCGATCTTCTTTTGCAGGTTGATTTGCGCGGTCTGCATCTCTTCCACCGCGCTGTTCAGGCGCTTGTAGCGTTCCTCAGCCTCCTCCCGCGCGGCGATGAGGGCGGCGTTATCCTGGGCTCGCACCAACCCCGGCATGCCCGCCAGGGTGGCGATTCCGACCATCAGCACAACAAATCGTTTCATGGCTCCAAAATAGGAAGCCTGCGACTTCCGCGCAAGGGTAATACGGTGTAAATTGTGGGCGTCGGCCTGCTTGTCGAAAATAGCGATTCGCCCCACGGTGGCTGCTAAAAAAAACAGGCCGGGAATTGCTTCCCGGCCTGGTGAATCACAAAGGTCGAATTCTGCTTACTTGTCTTCCGGAATGCGCATCCCGTAGAACGAGCGGTACACGAAGATCAGCGCGACGAGGAAGAAGAAGCAGCCGATGGCGGTCTTGGTGCTCTGGTTCTTCATGGTCACGGCGATTTCCACCGCGAGGAGGCCGAACAGCGTGGTGAACTTGATCACCGGGTTCAGCGCCACGGAGGAGGTGTCCTTGAACGGATCGCCCACGGTGTCGCCCACGACGGTGGCGGCGTGCAGCTCGGTGCCCTTCTGGCGCATGTCCACTTCCACGATCTTCTTGGCGTTGTCCCAGGCGCCACCGGCGTTGGCCATGAAGATGGCCTGGAACAGACCGAAGAACGCGATGCCGATCAGGTAGCCGATGAAGAAGTAAGGATTGAAGAACGGCAGCGCCAGCGCGAAGCAGAACACGACGATGAAGATGTTCCACATGCCTTTCTGC
>CAIMMA010000782.1 GCA_903842475.1 uncultured bacterium | reverse complement strand
GGCATTATTCATTAGGTACAGGTAGAATCGATGAAACCGTATCGCATTATTATTGCCGATGACCACAGCCTTATCAGGCAGGGCCTCAAGGGGATTATAGCGAAGGATCCGTCGTTGCAGATTATTGCCGAGGCAAGCAACGGTGCAGAATTGCTCGAACTGTTGGGCCAACATGCGCCGGATATGGTCCTTGTTGACATTAGCATGCCGCAGAGGAACGGTATTGAAGCCATGACGGTCATTCGAGAATCGTTCCCCGGTATTGCGATTCTCGTGTTGACCATGCACTCCGGCAGTCAGTATTTTGCCCAGGCCATTGCTGCAGGCGCCCATGGGTATCTGATGAAGGATGATTCCGATAGTGAATTGCTCTTGGCGATCAAGACGATCCAGGAGGGTAAATCATACATCTCGCCGCAGTTGTCCCTGGAGGTCGCCAGTGAGATGTTGACAGCCTTTCGCGATCAGGGCAGGAGCCAGTTTGTGGTGCTCAGTGAGCGGGAAAAACAGGTGCTCAAATTGGTTGTTCAGGGCTACTCCAGTAAAAAAATAGCAAAAAAGCTCGAACTGAGTCCACGTACCATTGATCACCACCGGGCAAGCCTGTTGAAAAAATACCAAATGAGGAACACTGCGGATCTGGTGAGTTATGTAGTGAGGAACTCTTTGCTCATTCCTGAATAATTTTTTCTGATTTCCAGGGCGAAGCCTGCTGCGGTAACTGCCCAAATTGATGAGATTATTTTTATCCTTTAGGTAATAATACCTAGCTTTTTGTAGGTATTTCCAACAATTGTTTTTTTCTCCTTCCTGCGTTTAACTGCCACATGGGCGAAGCGTGCCAGGGTGCATTGGTGTCGCAAGCTAGTGAACATTAACTGCAGCGAAAGGAAGCCATGAATAAAAACGATCTTATTGAATCCATAGCGGATTCGGCGCAAATCAGCAAAAGTTTAGCGGCTCGGGGGCTAGATGGGCTCTTGTCGACCCTCAGGGCTGCAATGTTAAGCGGCAAACAGGTGAGGCTGCTTGGATTCGGCAGTTTTTCGGTGGTCGAGCGTGCCCCTCGAACCGGCAGAAATCCTAAGACCGGAGAAGTTGTCCCGATCCCGCCGCGCCGAGTGGTCCGGTTCCGTCCCGGAAAGGAACTCTTGATGAAATTTGAGTGAATTCCACGGCGGTTAGCCTATCGTAGACGGCGAAAACGGGTTGAATGGTCAATGGATTTTTTCGTTTGCGTCGATTTTAGCCCGGTCCACAACAGTATTCCTGCACCTATCATGGCAAGGCACAGTACCTGACCCATCGATAAATGAACTAGTACCAATCCGATCTGCGGATCCGGCTGGCGGAAAAATTCTACCAGGAATCGGAACAGGCCGTATAGGGTGAGGAAGAGGGCCAGCATCGTTCCGTGCGGCCAGAGAGGGGCCTTGGGTTGTTGCCAGGGTTTAGCCTTCAGCGTCCAGAGAACGACAAAAAGGACCATCCCTTCCAATGCAGCCTCATAGAGTTGCGAGGGGTGTCGCGGCAGGGGGCCGCCGCCGGGGAAAACCATCCCCCACGGTACCGATGTGGGGCGGCCGTATAACTCCCCGTTGATGAAGTTGCCCAACCGGCCGAAGAAGAGGCCCACGGGTACAGTGACAACGAACAGATCCGCCGCTGTCCAGAAATTCAGCCCGGTGCGGCGGCAGTACAACCCTCCCGCCAGGAGGGCGCCCACGCAACCGCCATGGAAGCTCATCCCGCCGGACCAGATCGCTGCAATTTCAACAGGATGGCTAAAGTAATGTGCCGGGTTGTAGAAAAGCACGTATCCCAGCCGCCCGCCAAGAATAACCCCAAGGATCAAGGCCAGGTTCAGGTCGTCAAGTTGGCGCAGAATTCTGTTCCAGGCGAATTTTTTGGCCTGATGAACCACCAGCAGGTAAGTGGCGGTGAAACCCAGGACATACATGAGCCCGTACCAGCGAATTTGCAGCGGGCCCAAGGACAAGAGAACCGGGTCGATAGTTGGATATTCGAGCATACCGCTCCCCGCTGGCCTTAAAGGTGGCCGAGCCGTTTAAGGTGTACCTGGAGCACGGATAGGGCCCCTGGGGTCACCCCTGAAATTCGTGAGGCCTGCCCCAGTGACCGGGGCTGCACTTTTGTCAGCTTTTCCACAACCTCGTTGGACAACCCCGGCAGCCCCTTGTAACTGATGTCCGGCGGGAGTTCGATGCTTTCCAGTTTTTTGAATCGTTCGATCTGCTCTTCCTGTCGCTTAATGTAGCCGGCATATTTGATCTCCAGTTCGATTTCATCGTGGCAGGTGAGGATGTCATCGGCAAAATCCAGCGGTTGATTGCACTGCAGGGTGATGTCCAGGAGATGGTGCAACCTGATTTCAGGACGACGCAGCATTTCCGCCAGGGTCATGGTCTGGCTGATCGGGGTGGAGTGGTGTGCCGCAAGGAAGGCATTGACCAAAGGCAGCGGCCTTATCCGGGTTTCGTGGAGTTGACGGATGGTCGTCAAAATCCGGTGTTCCTTTTTTTGGAAATCGATCCAGGTCTGTTCACCGACCAGACCGAGGCGGTAGCCGATAGCCCGGAGCCTCCGGTCCGCATTGTCTTCACGGAGTAGCAGGCGGTATTCTGCTCTTGAGGTGAAAAGGCGGTATGGTTCCTTGGTGCCCAAAGTGACCAAATCGTCAATAAGGACCCCTAAATAGGCCTGGGAGCGATCCAGGATGATCGGTTCTTCGTTGCGAACATACCGTACACTGTTTATTGCCGCCATGAGCCCTTGGCCGGCCGCCTCCTCATATCCTGAGGTGCCGTTGATCTGGCCGGCGAGGAAAAGGCCATTGATTCTTTTTGTTTCGAGCGAGGGCTTAAGTTCCAGTGGGTCGATATAATCGTATTCGATAGCATATCCCGGCCGGATGATCCGCGCCTGCTCGAGCCCGGGGATAGAATGGATCATATCAATTTGTGTGGCCAGCGGCAAACTGGTGGGGATGCCGTTCGGGTACACCTCGATGGTGTCGAGTCCTTCCGGTTCCAGGAAAATCTGGTGACGGATTTTTTCAGGGAAACGCATGACTTTGTCTTCTATCGACGGGCAGTATCTGGCCCCAATCCCTTCGATGATGCCGGCATACATCGGCGACTGATGGATCGATTTTCTTATAATTTCATGAGTTTGTTCGTTGGTATAGGTGATGTGGCAGGGGCGTTGGGCCAGCGGCGGTTGTCCGTGCGAGGAAAACGAAAACAGCGCGGGCGGTTCGTCGGTGTATTGGGCTTCCAATCGGGAGTAATCAATGGTATGACCGTCCAAGCGGGGTGTGGTCCCGGTTTTCATACGGCCTACATTAAAGCCGGTGGCGGCAAACCACTGGGCGAGTTTGGTCGAGGGAGCATCACCCATCCGGCCGGCCGGGAAATTTTTCAGGCCGATGTGGATCAGTCCGTTGAGGAAGGTACCGGTGGCCACCACCACGGCTTTGACCCGGATGAGTTCGTCCAGCGAGGTGCGCATACCGACGACCATCCCGTTTTCCACCAGGAT
Organism: uncultured bacterium; assembly: GCA_903842475.1. GTDB lineage: Bacteria > Desulfobacterota > Desulfobulbia > Desulfobulbales > Desulfobulbaceae > Desulfobulbus. The sequence continues at coordinate 13,294 of CAIMMA010000782.1, read as the reverse complement.
TTCATCGACCACTGCTTGGCGAATCGCCAGGTTTTGCTGATTCTCCAGAGTATGTTTCATACGAAGACGGTAGAGCAGTCGATCCGCCTGCGCCCTGGAAGACCTGACTGCAGGGCCTTTACTGGTGTTGAGCCTGCGGAACTGGATACCGGTCGCATCTATGTTTTTGGCCATTTCACCGCCAAGGGCATCGATTTCTTTGACGAGATGTCCCTTGGCCAGACCGCCGATGGCCGGATTGCAGGACATGGCGCCGATAGTGTCGGCGTTGATGATGCAGACCAAGGTCTTGCATCCCATGCGGGCGGCGGCCAGTGCAGCTTCGCAGCCAGCGTGCCCTGCACCTATTATGGCAATATCAAAATCAGTCATGGTCGCATAAGGGTGACGCACAAGCGCTCGGGTTGAGCAGCAAGAGCATCATAATGGGTTGAATGGAAACACGCACTGGAGCGAGAAAAAAAATAGTATAGAAGGATCGAGCTTACTTTGCAACCCTCATGGGTGCGAGCCGCAGGCATAAAAAGGATGTCTGTCGATTGAAAATCAATTGAGAGCTCAGGAGGCATGCATCCAATCTTGCATTGAAAGTTTTTGGGGGCACTTGATTAAAATTCCAGGTTGCGACGTGATGAGAATGGCAAGTGACCGGACGCAAGCGAAAAACAATAAGCGCATCATCGGTATGAGATGTAGTTCTTGGCCGCAACGGTCGATGAGGATTTCCAGGGGTACTACCGGTATGCTGTTGTTTGTTGATGTGATTCTTGAGTAGGGTCTGTTGGTACGTGGATCTGGGCAGGTTACCTCCTCGGTCAGCTGCGCAAGGGTGAGTCCGGGGGGCGAGATCCAGCATGGATAAATTCTTTTCAAGTTTGAGCAAGGCGATCAATGTCAGAGGCGCTCGGGAAATTTGGTTCTAGCGGCAAGCGTGTGAAAACCCGGTGGAATTAACCCATGGATTGCCAGGGGTTGCAGTGCAGGGTCTGTAGCCAGGGGAGGTGTAAGTCTGAATTTCGGAGACGGGGTGGCGGCATGCCTCACCTTTTCCGGGGTGAAATAATTTGACAGATTTGGCTCTCTATGATTAAAGTAACTGTTTTTTGAAAGCGAATTGATGGGGTGGGCTACCGCTATTGTTCCTTGATCGCCCGTTACGACTGCGATTCTCGATTACCCCTCCCGCAGCATCAAGGGTGTGCGGACAACACATGCAGAGGCGCAAGTTCTACCCCATGACCTCTATGAACCACTACTAATATATAAAGGAATTACATTATGAGCAAAAGAACTTTCCAGCCCAGCAACATCAAACGTGCCCGTACCCATGGGTTCCGCGTTCGTATGAAAACCCGCGCAGGCCAGGCCGTTATCAAGAGAAGAAGAGCAAAAGGGCGTCAACAATTGTCTGCCTGAGCCGATTGGACCGTTTCACTCTCCCTAAGATTCATCTGCTCAGGACAACAAGAGAGTTTCAGTGCGTTTACCGGCTTGGGCAGCGGATTCGAGGTGAGGGATTTGGTATTATATACCTGCCGAATGCCACAAGTTACAGTCGGTTAGGGATTAGTGTGCCCAAAAAAACAGGGAACGCAGTGCGGCGAAACAGAATCAAGCGGTTGATACGTGAAGTGTTCCGCCTCAACCGCTGTCTCTTCCCGCAATCTTGCGATATTGTAGTCACTGTCCGGCCCGATTTCACCATTGACCGCCTCGTTGACTTGCACATGGGCGTAGCGCGGATTGTTGGTGGATGAGACCAGGCTGGATGCCGTATCCGTGAGCGGTCAACAAACAGATGCTTCCACCGGTTGCATGCGCAGGTTCAATCATTGTTAAGGTTACCGAGAAGATGCCTGGTTTTGCTGTTCAAGGGGTACCAGTGTTTTATTTCCCCCTTGTTTCCACCTGCCTGCCGTTTTGTTCCCTCGTGCTCCCAGTATGCCATCGAAGCCGTTGAAAAACATGGAGCAGTTCGCGGTGTGCTGCTGGCTTTATGGCGGATATTGAGATGTCATCCCTTTTCCCGGGGTGGGTATGACCCGGTAAAATGACACGTCTTGACACGTAAACGGTTTTATTCTGTCAACACCGCTGCAACAGCAGGGGTTCTTTAAGGTATTTACTATGGATTTATACAGAGCCTTTTTGGCCATTGTTCTTTCATTCCTCATTCTGGTCGGGTATCAGTATTTCTTTGCCAAACCTGCCCCGCCACCTCCTGTGGTGCCTCAATCCCAACTGGCGAATGAAGCTACGGGCAAAACAGCACCTGCTTCCGCACCCGCTGTCATTGCTGCCGGGAAACCCCAGAGTACAGTTCCCCTTGACCTCAATGCCAAGGATATCACTGTTGAGACACCGTTGTACACGGCAGTGATTAAAGAACAAGGCGGTGGCTTCAAGAGTTTTGTCTTGAAGGATTATCGGACAAAAATGGCCAAGGATTCCGGTCCAATGCAGCTGATGCCCGCCAAAGAACTGACCGATTTACCCGTGCTGTTCACCCTGGATAATGGCGAGTCCGCTACGCTGCCTTTGTTCAAGGCAGACAAGAACAAGGTAGTCTTACCTACCCAGCAGGAAAACGCTAATCTGGTCATGACGGCCTCCATGCCCGACGGCATCAGAATCGTCCGTACCTTGAAGTTTCATGGCGACAGTTACTTGATTGATGTCGATTATCAGGTCGAAAATTCAACGGATAAGCCGATACGAATCTCGCCAGCCTTATCGCTGTCCAATGAACCTTTTTCCCACGCCAGCGCGGCCAGTGCGTATCTTTTTTCCGGACCGGCGGCTTATGTCAATGGTAAGTTGGTTGAAACCAAGCCGAAAAAATTAACCGAAGGACCGGCCGTGCTTCAAGGCAAGGTGAGCTGGACCGGTTTTGTCGACAATTATTTCATCACTGCAGCGGCTCCGACCACCGGCGATATCCACACTGTGACGGTGCAAGGATCTGAGCAGCAGATGCGAAGCGTGATTTCCGAGGGAATTCAGACTTTGCCGGCACAAGGCGCCCAAATCTTCACCTATAAAATATATTTTGGCCCTAAAAAATTACAGATTCTTGAGGCTGCAGGGAGCGATTTGGCCAAATCCGTGGATTTCGGTTGGTTTGATATCCTCGCTAAGCCCATGCTCTGGTTGCTCAATATGTTTCATCAGTACATTGGTAATTACGGCGTTGCCATCATCCTGGTTACCATCCTGATCAAACTGGTTTTCTGGCCGATTACCCAAAAGGGTATGAAGTCCATGAAAAACATGCAGAAATTGCAGCCGAAAATCGCTAAATTGCGCGAGAAATACAAGAACGATCCGGCCACGATGAACCAGGAGATGATGACCCTCTACAAGACCTATAAGGTCAACCCGGTGGGCGGTTGTCTGCCGATGGTCATTCAGATCCCTTTTTTCTTCGCCTTGTACCAGGTGCTGCTGGCGGCTATCGAACTTCGGCATGCGCCTTTCATGTTGTGGATCAATGACCTGTCCGCTCCGGACCGGCTCTGGATAGGGATCGATATTCCCTATTTGCACGGTATCCCGATTCTCACCCTGCTGATGGGAGCTTCCATGTACTTGCAGCAGAAGATGACCCCCACCACCGCTGATCCGACCCAAGCACGGATCATGCAATTTTTACCGGTTATTTTCACATTCATGTTTATCAATTTCGCATCGGGTCTGGTGCTTTACTGGTTTATCAATAACCTGCTTTCCATTCTTCAACAGCAGCTTATTAATCGGCAGAACAAGGCCTGAACCAATGCGCAGGGAAGATTTGTCATGGCAAAAGGAAAAGATTTTTACGGTAGCGAAATTTCCGCAGTTATAGAACAGGCGTGCAAAGCTCTGGGAGCTTCTCGTGAAGACCTGGATATAGAAGTGCTGGAGACCGGTTCGGCGGGTATTTTTGGCCTTTGTAAGAAGAAAGCGCATATCCGTGTGCAACATAAAATAGCTGGAACGGTGCAGCAGGATACCGCCGAGCCGCAAGCTCCTGCCCGCCAACCAGCGGAGGCTGCCGTCGAGCCCGCTGCAACCGGAGCATCGTTTGAGCCTGTGCCTGATCCCGCTGTTCCGGAGGAGGTCGATGGTAACCAAGCCGTGGTGCAACCTTCGGTCTCGCGAGTACCCAGAGGGAAACGACCTGAAAAAACGGTGGCACCGGTTATTGAGGAACAGGAAGCCGAATTCGAAGACTTAGAGGAGGTGCCATCGGAACCGCCTTCTGATGAAAATTTAACCTTGATCCAGGAAGATTTACATCGGCTGCTCAGTCTGATGGGGCTGCCTTCCGAGGTACAGGTCGTCTTCGAACAAAATACCGTTCAGTGCAACATCTCCGGTCCGCATGAAGCGCATATCATCGGCCCCGAAGGAAGAACCCTCGACAGTCTGCAATACCTGCTGCGCAAAATGGTCAGCCGCCTTTTGCCCGATAAAATTATGCTGGCCTTGAATGCCGGTGATTTTAGAGAGCGTCGAGCCGAGGAGCTGAAAATTCGAGCGGTTGAATTAGCTGCTCAGGTGAAGGAGGATGGCAAAACCCAGGCCATCTCCGCGCTTAACCCATCCGAACGTCGGGTTGTGCATATGGCGTTGCAGGATGACAAGGGAGTCCGCAGCCGTTCGGTGGGAGAGGGGTTGTTCAAGAAAGTGTTGATTTACAAACCGGGCAAGGGTCGGCGCCCTGTTTCGAAAAAACGGCGAGGAGGGTCAGGTGGCCGTCCATCCGGCGACTGATACCATTGCGGCCATTGCCACCGCACCAGGTATGGGAGGGATCGGCATTATCCGGATTTCAGGTCCGGAAGCCCTGTCCCTCCTGCACCAGATGTTTGTTCCTCATAAATTCCACCCTCATTTTTCCAGTCATAAACTTTATTACGGCACCATAGTCGCCCTTGACGGTCAGGTTCTGGACGAGGCTTTGGCCGTCTATATGCGCGGGCCTGCCACGTATACCCGTGAAGATGTTGTGGAACTTCATTGCCACGGTTCGTATTTCGTACTTCAGGAAATTCTTAGGAATATTTTTGAACGTGGGGCCCGCCCTGCCGAAAACGGAGAATTCACCAAACGAGCTTTTCTTGCCGGCCGGATTGATTTGACCCAGGCTGAAGCCGTGCTGGATCTGTTGCAAGCCCAAACCGAAAAAAGCGCCCACCTCGCCGTCAATCAGTTGCGCGGGGAACTATTCCAGAAGCTGGAAGGCATCCGCAAAGAGATGATCACCATCTTGGCCTTGCTGGAAGTGGCGATCGATTTTCCCGATGATGATGTTGAAATTATTAATATTGCCCAATTGACTGCGTCGTTGCGTTCGACAATCATTGCTCCCCTGGAAAGACTCATTGCCCTCGCCGAGCAGGGTAAGATCATTCGTGAAGGGGTGAAGGTCGTCATTGTCGGTCGTCCCAACGTCGGCAAGTCGAGCCTGCTTAACGCCCTGTTGCATGAAGAAAGAGCTTTAGTGACTTCCACCCCGGGGACAACTCGGGATACCATTGAGGAGCAGATCGCCATTCGCGGGATCCCGATGCATCTTATCGACACCGCTGGGATCAGAATGCATGAAGATCCGGTTGAAGCCCTGGGGATAGAGCGGGCACGGCAGAAATTGCGGGAAGCCGATGTCGTCTTGTTCCTGGTGGATGCCTTGAGCGGGATGGGAACTCGTGATCGTGAATTGTATGCAACCCTGCAGGATAAGAACCACCTGATTATCATCAATAAGCGGGATTTGGTTTCTTCGGAAGCCCTGCAATGCCTCTTGGGGGCATTTCCCCATGAAAAAATCCTCGCGATTTCCGCCAAACAGAACCAGGGTATCGACGGCCTCCTCGAGGCCCTGTATCAAGCCGTCATTGCCGATAATGGCGCCCTCTGCGAGCAGATGACCTGTGCGCCCAATGTCAGGCATCGTTCGATTTTGGCCAAAACCCTGGCGGCGTGCCTCAGATTTGATCAGGCGATGATAGGTGGGGCGCCGGTCGATCTGCTGGCTGTGGAGCTGCAATCGGCTCTTGATTATTTGGGTGATATCACCGGATTGACCACCCCTGACGAGATCCTCGATGCCGTTTTCAGCCAGTTCTGTATCGGCAAATAGCCACTTCTGGCAATTGGGCTTTATCGCCTATGGCAAGTACTGCGCCGATCAACCTGGGGCTTTGCGGGGGATGGTGGGGAGGCTGGACAGTCGGGCATGGATACAGCAGCCTTTGGCAGGCACCAAAGGCTCTGCCAAGCGCTCATAACGACACGATGTTTGCAGCATGAGGTTTTAAAATCGTCGTGTTATGAGCACTTGCCATGATTTTGCGCAAAGAATCGATGTCCGGGCTTGTCTGATTTATTTTTCGAAACTGTCGGCAAAAAGTTGTGCGATCGCAGCGATGCCGGCATCGTTAAGGTAACGGGTTCCGGAGCCGACTAAGGTGTTGTAGCATATTTTAGGGGTGTCTTCCACCCAGGCTCCATCCTTCCAGGTGCACCACTGGATACGGGTCTGGTCATAGACATGGAGCGGGCGATTGAACAGTTTTGCCAATTCCACGGCCCAACCGGTGCCACCCTTGACCGAATTGTCTTCCAGGATAGAACCGATTACAAAGATTTGATGCCCTTTGTTGACCATGTGAAAGATCGTCTGCAGGACGCGACGGATTTTTTCGGTTTCATAATAGGTCCGGTTCATCATCCGGGAGGCGATTTCCATACTGATATCCCCCCGGAGTAATTCTTCCTCGCTCAGCATGACCGAGTTGCGATCGCGATTGAGGCGATGGCCTTCAAAAGTAAAAATAACTTCATTCATGCCGTATTTTTCGGCATTCTCGCCAAAAGCAGATTCCGCCCCTTTCAGGCCACCGTGGTACAGCGTGCAGTCATTTGCATTCATCATCAACTCACCTTGGTTATTCGTTATACGATTGTAAGGCTGTTGTTATCAGCCGGAGACACTGCGCAGGATACCAAAGGTGCCTGCACAGTTATTTTGTTGCTTTGAAGAATACCCGGCGGGGCGCAGGATATCCTTCTATAGTACGCGCCGGGTTGTGCTTGTCAATATAATCTTGGTATGATTCAAAGGTCATCCAGGCGGTCGACCGTTGTTCTTCGCTGCTCATGGGGTGATCGCAGAACTGCTGCACACCTTGAAATCCAGTCCTGGTCAACCAGTTATGCAGGCAGGCACCGGTGGGGACGAACCAGGTGCCTGGAACCTTGGCATAGGTATTCGCCGGAAAGAGGGCCATGGGCTCGTTCCCGGGAATGGCCTGGGACTCCACAATCAGGTGTCCTCCGGGCTTAAGCGCACCAAACAGGTCACGCAGGGCTTCTATCGGGGAAGGGCGATGATATAGGATGCCGAGGCAGAAAATCACATCGAAGCATTCGGGGAACAGGTGGAGATGCTCGATGCCGAGCAATTCCGTATGCAACTGCGATTGATCAGCAAAGCAGTTGAGGGTGTTGAAGGTAAAGTAATGCTGGACATAGGGCTCGAAACCCAGGACAAATTCCGGCCGGTGATGGGCCATACGGAACATGTAATACCCGTTATTACAACCGACATCGGCGATAACCTTGCCGGCGAGTTCGGGCAACTCGGGAACGATCCGGTTCCATTTCCGCTCGCTTCGCCATTCGGCGTCGATATCGATTCCAAAGATGGAAAACGGGCCTTTGCGCCACGGCATAAAACCCCGGAGCACAGATTCTACCCGGTGGTGATCGGTGGGGGGCAGATCGTCGGCGCAGCCGATGCGGACGACGTCTCCGGAAAAATCCCAGGATGAGGCCCGCAAATGTTGCACGGATTGCATGGGCTGGCGATAGCGGAGAAAACCGGTCTTCTCTTGATTGATCCAGGCGGCTTTTTCTGCAAGGAGACGGCGCAGCCGGTCATGGTCGGCTTGGGGAAAACGTTGGAGTAAATCCATTTTATAGCCCTTTTAAGGCGATGAGGGCGGTGAAGTTGAACCATTTGAAGAAGGTCTCGACCTCGTCAAAGCCGGCTTCCTGCAACAGAGCGATGTTCTCCTGGAGGGAGAAGGGGATGAGAACGTTTTCCAGGGCTTCGCGCTTGGCGGCGATTTCAAGTTCCGAATACCCCTGCTTCTTTTTAAATCCATGATAAATATCAATAAAATCGCGATTAAGCCGACCCGCGTGGGAAATGGTTTTTTCGCTGAGAATGACAACCCCACCTGCGGGGAGTGCCTCAAAGAGTCGCCTGACAAAGGCCTGGCGGGTCAGGGGACGCAGAAACTGCAGGGTATAATTGCAGATAATCCCGTTGGCGGCCGGCAGGGCGCAGCAGGTGATGTCGTCCTGCCGGAACTCAAGGACCGCCGTTTTGCCATACATGGCACTTTTGCTCCGGGCCTTGTCCAGCATAGCCGAGGCGTTGTCGATGCCGATATACTGAAAGTCCATGGCGGGCAGCTGTCGGGATAATTCCAGCAAGGTGGTGCCAGTGGCGCAGCCCAGGTCATACAGGGTCGAGCCCGCAGGTAACCGGCAGGCCAACAACTGCGCCATCCCCTCAATCACCGTGCGGTAATAAGGGATGGACCGGGCGAGCATATCGTCGAATACTTCCGCTACCCGATCATTAAAGGAGAAATCCTCTTCGACCGTGCCGGTGGAATATAGGGTGTCTTCGGCCATTGAGCTGTAAAATAAACGTGTTGAACTGATAATAGAAGTGGCGTTGGAGCCGTTGGATCGCAAAAGAACCAAGCATACTATCGAAAAAACTTTTTTCCTTACCACAGACCTTCCCGCAATGGATAGGAAAAACGGTCGGTGTCAGGGGGAAGCGTGCCTGTCGCCGATTCGAACCGCTGACGGCAGGGGAGAGGCGCGTTCTTATTGATATCCCTGCGGGTTGGTCAATTGCCACCGCCAGGTATCGGCGCACATTTCCTGGATGCCGAACCGGGCGGTCCAGCCCAGTTCATTTCTGGCCAGGGTTGGGTCAGCAAAGCATCGGGCAATGTCCCCTGCCCGGCGCCCGACGATGCGGTACGGGATCTGTTTACCACTGGTCTGGGCAAAAGCCTCAATCATTTCAAGGACCGAATAACCTTGGCCTGTGCCCAGGTTATACGTCACCGTTCCCGGATTTTGCCGGAGTTTTTCCAAAGCCCGCAGATGGCCGATGGCCAAGTCGACGACATGGATGTAGTCGCGCACGCCGGTGCCGTCCTCGGTGGGGTAATCGTTGCCGTAGACCGAGAGTTCCTTGAGCCTGCCGATCGCTACCTGGGCGATGTAGGGAACCAGGTTGTTGGGTATTCCGTTGGGATCCTCGCCGATCCGGCCGCTTTTGTGGGCGCCGACTGGGTTGAAATAGCGGAGCAAAATCACATTCCACTGTGGATCGGCGCGATGCAGGTCGCTCAAGATCTCCTCGGACATCAGCTTGGTGCGGCCGTACGGATTGGTGCAGGAGAGGGGGAAATCTTCGCGGATGGGCACCGTGGCCGGATCACCATAGACCGTGGCGGAAGAGGAAAAAACGATATTCTTGAGTCCCCGGTCCTGCATGACTTGGCAGAGGTTCAGGGTTGCGGTCAGATTGTTTTGATAGTAGAGGAGCGGGCACCGCACTGATTCGCCTACCGCCTTCAGACCTGCAAAATGGATCACTGCCTGTGCATCCGGAGATTGCACGAACACCTCCTGCAAAAGGTCTTTATCGAGCAGGTCGACCTCGAAGAAGGTGATGGATTTGCCCGTCAGGGCTTCCACCCGCTTGATCGATTCCCGACTCGAATTGCAGAGGTTATCGACAACGGTAACCTGGTAACCGGCGTTGAGGAGTTCCAGGCAGGTGTGGCTGCCGATATAGCCGGCACCTCCGGTAACGATGACACGCATGTTGGTTGCTCCTTTTTCGGGAAGGCTCTCAGATTTTGGTCGGTGTAAACCTGATCGACTTACCAAGAAAATTCTGATATGTTTTTACCTGTGTTGAAGGTGTTTGTCTTGCAAAAAGGTGCAGGGGGCTGCCGGTTAGGACGCCGCCTGCAATCGGACGATCCGCACTCCATCGACACGGATTTAAGAAGTAATAATAATGAACTGTTGGCCCGCTGATGCGGAAATTTTTCAGAAAAACAACAAGTAAAGGAGGTGGAAGTATGCCCTACGTCAGTATTCGGGTTGCAGGAAAATTGACCAAGAAACAGAAAGAGAAAATTGCCCAAGGGGTCACCGATGTGATTTCCGAGGCAGCGGGAAAGCCCAAAGAATCGATCCTGATTTTTATTGATGAGGAGATTCGGGAGAATATCGCCAAGGGCGGTGTGCTGCTCGAGGATATGTAACACGATGCCGCAAGGGGTGACAGATCGCCTGGAGGCGTTGCGGGCGCAGATCCGGTTGCACGCGCACCGCTACTATGTGCTCGATGATCCGATCATCGCAGATGGCGAGTATGATGCCCTGTTTCAGGAGTTGCTGGCGCTTGAGGCCCAATATCCTGCACTGGTCACCGAGGATTCGCCAAGTCATCGGATCGGTGGCACGGTGGTGCGAACCTTTGCGACCGTGGTGCACAGTTCTCCCATGCTCAGTCTTGAAAATATTTTTTCGGCTGCCGAGTTCTCCGCCTTTGAGGAAAAGGTGCAGCGGTTTCTCAAGACTGAGCAGCCCCTTCGTTTCATTACCGAGCCAAAACTGGACGGCCTGGCCGTGGAACTATTGTATCAGCAGGGCGTGCTGAGCGTCGGTTCGACCCGGGGCGATGGGCTCACCGGTGAAAACATCACGGCACAGCTCAAAACCGTGCAGTCGATCCCGTTGCGCCTGCAGGGCAACAGTGACCTGGCAATCCCTCCGGAATTAAACGTCCGCGGCGAAGTGTTTCTATCTAAAAAGGGATTTCATCTTCTTAACCGACAACGGCAGGAGGAGGGCGAGCCAATGTTTGCCAATCCCCGGAATGCCGCTGCCGGCTCGCTCCGTCAGCTGGACTCGAAAATTACCGCCCAGCGACCGCTTGAGTTTTTCGTCTACGGCATGGGCAATGCCGAGGTCGTTTCGGCTTGCGGTCAGGAGGAGGTCTTTGGTGCACTTGCCCGTATGGGATTCCCCGTTAATCCCTTGATCAAGGTCTGTGGCACCGCACAGGAGGTGGCGGATCAGTATCAGCACCTCTTGACTGTCCGCCATACGCTGGATTATGAAATCGACGGCATGGTGGTGAAGGTTGATGATCTGTCCTTGCAACAGCGATTGGGTGCTACCACCAGGGCACCGCGTTGGGCCATCGCCTGGAAATTCCCGGCAACCCAGGCGACCACCGTGCTTGAGGCGGTCGAGTTTCAGGTGGGCAGGACCGGGGTGGTGACGCCGGTGGCCCTCCTCAGACCGGTCGAGATCGACGGCGTGGTGGTCAGGCGGGCGACGCTCCATAATCAGGACGAAATCACCAAAAAAAATCTGCGCCTGTACGATACGGTCCTGGTCCAGCGTGCCGGCGATGTTATTCCCGAGATCATTAAGGCTATTCCCGAGCAGCGCAAGGGTTTGGAGCAGCCGATTATCTTTCCATCGAGCTGCCCGGAATGCGGAGGGCAACTGGTGCGTGCCACAGGAGAATCCGCAGTCAGGTGCGTCAATGGATTTTGTCCGGCGCAGCATCTGCAGAAACTGATCTATTTTGCCGGTAAAAACGGGTTGGATTTGGAAGGGCTTGGCAAGAAGAATGTCGAACAGTTAGTCCGCTCGGGGTTGATTCGTGATATCCCGGACTTTTTCCGGCTCAACGTCGAGCAACTGGCTGGCCTCGACGGATGGGGTGACAAATCAGCCCGCAAGGTGCTTGAGGCCATCGAGCAACGAAAAACCATGGCGCTGTCCCGGTTTATCGGTGCCCTGGGCATTCGTCATGTGGGCGAGGTGACTGCGGGGGTGCTTGCTGAGCATTTTACCGATCTGGCCCAACTTATGGCCGCCGATAAAGAGAAATTGCTGCATATAGAAGGGATCGGTGAACAGACGGCGGTCACCTTGGTGGCCTATTTTTCAGATCCGGCCATTGTGCAGATGGTTGATCAACTTTCACAGGCCGGGTTTGCAATTCAACCCGCGCAGGTGCAGGTGCAGGTCCAGCCCCTGGTTGGCCGGGTCTTTTTGTTTACCGGCACCTTGGCCGGACTATCCAGAGATGAGGCTAAGCAAAGGGTGAAAGCGCTGGGCGGGCAGGTCGCCTCCAGTCTCAGCCACCGAGTGACAGACGTGGTGGCAGGGGAAAAGGCGGGGGCCAAGAAAAAGAAAGCCGAAGAACTGGGGCTGGATCTGCTTTCGGAAGCGGATTTTCTGGCCTTGGTTGCCCAGGAACCGTCGTGATGGAGCGAAAACGTAAGCAGGCCATAGTGCATGGCCGGGTGCAGGGGGTTGCTTTTCGAGAGTATACCCGGCGAGAGGCATTACGGCTGGGGCTTTCGGGTTGGGTGAGGAATCTTCCCGACGGTACGGTGGAGGTGCTGTTTGAAGGCTCTGAGGCGCAAACCGAGGCGCTGCTTGCTTGGCTTGCCTCCGGTTCCCCCTCTGCCCGGGTGACCCGAGTCGAGTATAATGAACTCCCCCCGCAGGGAGAGACCGGACCTTTTTTTATCCGGCATTCCACCTGAGCGTGGGGAGATTTACACTTCCTTCTCATCCTTTTGGCGGGTGGCAGGAATCAACCTTAACTCCCAAGCGTGAACGCTAGCTGATACGTCTATGAAAAAAGTCCATATACCTTCCGGTGAACCGGCTGGGCGCATTGTTTGTCAACAGTGCGGTAATAATAGCAAATTTGTTGAAATTGCTGAAAATGTCCTGGTTACGACCCATTATCTGCAAAATATCGACGGCTCTTTTACGCCTGAGGAGAATTCCACTGAGATTTTTGGGGAGGTGAAATTTATCTGTGGTAAATGTGGCGCGGATATGACCCGTTTTCACGCCCATTTTCTCGAGATGTCTTTTTAGCGAGGGGCCGGGATGAATGTCAGGGAGCAGCCCCCGGCCGGGCTGTGCTCAATTCAGATTGAAAGATAAAAAAAAGGCTGCCTTGCGAGGCAGCCTTTTTGGATACAACCTATAACTTGGAGCGGTGGATCAGACGCAACCGGTCGGTTTCGGCAGTCCGGCCATCTTACAGGCGCCTTTACCAGGTCCTGACGGGAACAGCTCGTAAATCCGTTTCAACGGGAAGCCGGTGGTTTTGGACAGAATTCGAACCATGGGGGCAATACCGTTTTTCTTGTAGTATTCC
>CAIMMA010000781.1 GCA_903842475.1 uncultured bacterium | reverse complement strand
GGCGCGGTCTATTCGATCGCGCTGACCAATGCCGATCTCCGTTCCTGGTTGACCCTCCCCAACGAATATCAATTCGCCGCCCTGCCGGTCCCCGCCAACGGTCGCATCGAAGTCGGCTTTTCCGGCGGCCAGCTCCGGGGACTGCCAATCTCCCCCGGCAAAACCACCATTATCTTTATCAAATGTGTCAATGCCTCGGCACCCCCACTGATTCAGACTTGCGAGTTCTGAAGAATAAAGGAAAGGTACATTCCATGAAGAAAACCATTATCGCCTCCGCCTCCCTGACGATGGCCGCCCTCGCCTTCGCCGGCTGCCGCCACCACACCCTCCCGGTGCAGCAGACGACCAGTCCCTTGGTCGATGGCACCTCGATGACCACCCAGGCCCATGAGACGCGCGGCGTCCTGATCGGGCCCGTCATGTACATCCATGACGCCAACGGCATCCTTGCCCAGGCCGAACTGCGCAATACGACCAAGGCCCGCACGGTTATCAAGTACAAGTTCGAGTGGTTCGATGTCAATGGTCTGCAGCTGCCATCGACTGTCGAAGGCTGGATGCAGGTTCAAGTCGAGTCACTGGAGAGCAAGGCAATCCAGGCCGTGTCACCCAATCCCAATGCAAAAAAAGCCGTTCTCAAAACCATGTAATGCCCGCATTTTTCCCAGAAGGAACCCATCCCATGAAACTCTCCCATCTCGCCGCCTCCCTCGTCGTCTGCAGTTTTGCCGCCCTCTTTTCCGGCTGTGCCCGCAACAAGGTGATTGATCCGACCACCGAGCAGGGGATCGTCTCCGTCGGCCAGGTCGACATCCAGGATTTCTCGCGTGCCGCCAACGACATGGCCACCGATCTGCTGAAATCGCCGATCCTGGCCAAATATGGTCCGGACCGCCAGGCAGTGCTAGCGATCAGCCTGATCGAGAACCGGACCTCGACCCAGCTCGACACCGACCTGCTGATCAAGCGGATCCGCATGGCCCTGCTCAACAGTGGCAAGGTGGTCACCACCACCGTGGTTTCGGCCGGTGCCTCCGAGGATCCGCTGGTCCGCGAGAACCGCAATCTCCGCAAGGATGATGAATTTGATCAGGCCACCATTGCCGCCAAGGGAACGCTGAAAGCTCCCGACTTCACTCTTTCCGGCAAGATCATCGATGTCAAGGTTCGCGACGGCCACCTGCGGCAGGCATCCTATGACTTCCAGCTCAGCCTGACCGACAAGAATACCGGCACCGCGGTTTGGGAAGGCCTCAAGACGATCACCAAGCAAGGCCGGCATAACGCCGTCAGCTGGTAAGCCCGCCCTTTCATTCAAACGCCGGCAACCGCCCTGGGTTGCCGGCGTTTTTTTGCATTTTTTTTTGGGGGGGGGAGCGGACGATGGGAGACGGATAGTCGAGAGCCGTCGACATCCATCGATGGCCCTCGACGGCTCTCGATGGCTCTCGACTTTTTGTTTTTTCACATCCCCTGCAGGCAATGACCGGAAAAAGAGACACTTTTCGGCGAATCGGCAAACTATCGCCCAGGTTTTTATCGTGTCTATTATTGCGAGCCGTTTTAGGCTATAGCCTACAGCCTAAACACCTACAGCCTTCTCTCACCACAAGGAGTCCATACATGTTCAAAACGATCAAAACCTGGATGCTGGCGGCGGTGGCTACAGCCTTT
>CAIMMA010000780.1 GCA_903842475.1 uncultured bacterium | reverse complement strand
TGACACCTCTCCTGCCCGAGCCAGTCGAAAAATTCCTGGAAGGTCTTGGCAGTACGGTCAGGGCCGATCCAAAGCAAGCGCCTTTTCCCCTGGTCAAGTTGATAGACCAGGGTGATAAACTTGTCCTTACGTTTGCGCCAGCATATCTCGTCGATGCCAATGGCAGTGATCCCATCATCCTGAAATGGTAGATTTTTTAAATTGGTTAAGCTATTTGCAGGTCGTTTTATGTGGGGCAATCGATAGTTTATTTACTTTTCTTTCTTTTGTACCGCTTCTGATCTGATCACATTGGAAATCCCTTCGCCCCCAAGGTAAAACACAGCCAGTTTTACCGGCACTTCCCCAATGTTTCTGCCATTATGGAAAGTGTCGACAACCTCGATAATGGCATCGCCGGAATTAAAAGAGAATTGTTTGCCGTCTTCAAGTTCAACGGAGAGATTTCCCGATACAACATAGGCATAGACTGGTACCGGATGTTTGTGCCAACCGGTTTCAGCACCTGGCGCCAGGTCAACTGTCATGGCAGTTACTTCGGCTTTGTCAGTCAGAGGGTAGGTGATTTTCTGTCCGTTGCTGGTTGCTGATGTCTTTTTTAGTATTTCTGCTGTTACACCGGAACCGTAATCTGCAGTGAATGCCAGCGGCACAATCAGAAATAACCCTATCAGACATAGGCTGACAGCACGGATTTTCGGGACTGAAAAGATCCCCATGGCGCCTTCCTTTTGTAGATGTTTTTAAAATAGGTATGTTGGGTTGATAAACATGTCTTGGGCTACTGTCCTTTCTGATGGATTTTTTTTGAATTTCAGAAATCACACCAAAAGCAGTTGGTTGAAAACCTTCCCTGTCGAACTGTCCGCGATCAATTAGTTTGAGAGCTGGAACAACCGGCAATCCCTCCGGAAGTAGCACTGTTACATCAGGCCATTCTTTTTTCGAATAAGTTGTTTATTCTCCGATATCTTCAAAGCCTTGCGGAGGATTAAACCCAAGTCGTATCCAGCTTGGGCAAACCAGCCTGAGTTGCTTTGAATATAATCATCGCGCTACCCCTTCTCTGTCCGATTTCGTCCGTTACTCTTGGCACGGTACATGGCGCTGTCTGCCCGCATCAGCAAGGTTTCTTCATTATCACCCACTTGCCATTGGGCCACACCAAGACTGATATTTACCAACATATTGACGTCTCGAAAAACCACTGTTAGACCTGCCACTGTCAGGCGGATTTTCTCGGCAATCTGGAAGGCATCGTCGATCCCGCAGTTTTTCAAAATAATGAGGAACTCTTCCCCTCCCCAACGGCAGACAATATCGGCCTCGCGTAAACAAGAGAGAACAGCTTTCGCACTGCTAGCAAGAACCGCGTCTCCTGCTTGATGCCCGTATTCGTCGTTGATTCTTTTGAAATGGTCAAGGTCGAAAAAGATGATAGAAAGATTCGATTGCTGCCGTACGGCCTCACGAAGAGCCTGGTCAAACAGGGTTTCACCGGCATGGCGATTATTCAGGCCAGTCAACTTATCCGTTGCGGCCATCCGCTCGAGACGTTGTTGGTAGGTGGAAACTGTACGCTGGACCGCCACTAAAATTATGAGACTTATGACCAGGCAGAGGGTTAGATTAATGAGAAGCGTCTTACGTAGCGGGTTCATTTCTTCTTCCAGCGACTGTTCAACCAGCAAATACCAGCCAAGTTCCGGTAAAAAACGAGTATTGAGAAAAAAAGTATGACCATCCCGTTCGTAGGAAAAGGAGCCGCTTTCCTGATTTAATATGGTAGATTTGATCTCCTTTAACCCTTCTATCATATCAATCGATTTTTGCTTCTCATCCTTGTTGTTGGCGGTGAAGGTGATAACTCCTTGGGGGTTCACAAAGAAAATGTGGCGTTTGTAACGTTCCTCGTAGGTCTTGAGCAACTGGGAGACTGCTGTCACTGAAAGCCCGCATCCAGTAGCACCAAGATAGTTACCCTGATAGTCATAGACTTGATGATTGATAAAGATGGTCATGGCATCCTGGTTGGCCATGTCCTTGTCGACGTTTAACTCGTAGAGCTTGCTCATTGAACGAACCCGAAAATACCAACTGTCTCGCGGGTTATCGGGATGCACTTGTTTAAGGATTCCATCTGCGTGATAATAGGTTGCGCTGCTGTCCGAAACAAAAAAGCTCGTAATAGCTTGATATTTTGTCTTTACTTCAGAAAGGTACTTCGTCAACTGTTCGACATCTTTTTCGCCGGTAAGAACCCAATCTCGGAGAAAGGTATCTGAAGCCATCATGGAAGAAATGAATATTGGCCTAATCAGGTCTTTTTGTATTTCAGAGTAGATATTGTCGCTGGTCAAGGGCAGAAT
>CAIMMA010000779.1 GCA_903842475.1 uncultured bacterium | reverse complement strand
GGCATCACCAACCCAAATAAAAAAAGATAACTTCCGGCAACACTGTGTCTGAAAGTTGTCACATCCGACCTTGGCGCCACCAATTTTCATCGAACCCATCTTTGCACAATATAACTAATACTCTGGAATTATGTAAATTTTTCAAAAGATCCGCCGAGGAAAACAACCTCGCAAAACAGGCACGACTTCTGCAAAACACTTTTCAACGTATCCATTGTCCGGACTTGAAGCCGGGAAAAAAAATACATCAACCCAAGGAGAATATTTCCAATGGAAGAGAAAGGGATTTTCGGCAAAATTCTGGCTATCATCCCAGGTTTCGCGGTCATGGTCGGCACGCTGTTCGTGCTGCGCATGTATGTAGAACCGTGGATGAATGACGCTGTGGTTTTCGGCAGCAAAGGCTGGCTCGTCAAGGTGATGAGCCTCAACTACATCTTGCTTTCCATCCTCACCGGCATGTTTTACCGCAACGTCCTGTTCGGCGGCAAGATACCGGGCTGGGCTGAGGAAGGGTTTCGCACCACCCGACTGTTCATCAAGATCGGGGTTATCATGCTGGGCTCGCTGTACACCTTTGACAAACTGTTCAAGGTCGGTGGTGTCGCCATCGTCCTGATCACCTCTTTTGTCTTCGGCACCGCCATCTTCATCCTCTGGCTGGGTAGTCGTGTCAATGCAGATCGATCCGTCAGTGCGGTCATGGCGGCCGCCTGCGGCGTTTGCGGCGTCTCCGCCTCGGTAGCCACCGCTCCCGGTGTACGTGCCAAACCCGTGGACCTGGCCCTGGCCATCGCCACTATTCTTGGTTTCGGCATCGCCAGCATGTTTATCAGCCCGTATATCGGCAAGATGCTCTCGCTGTCCGATTACCAGTTCGGCGCCTGGGTCGGCACCGGCATTTTAAACTCCGGCCAGGTGCTCGCCACCTGTCTGGCTTTTAATCCGAATTTTGCACCGGGTACCGCTGTTGCCTACGGTGAAATCTGGAACGTGGTCCGGGTTATCAGCATTCCCTTCGTCGTCTTTTTCATCACCGCCTGGTACTGGAAGGGCGAGGCGCAAGTTGAACAAGTTAGCCTGAGTTCCATCATTGCTTCCAAATTCCCCATTTTCGTCATCGGATTCATCGGCATGACCGCCCTTTCCTCGCTGCACATTCTCGGCGCCGAAGGTTCGGAAACCCTGCATCTGATGCGTCAGGTCATGGCCTGGGTCTTTGGTATCGGATTAGTTGGTCTCGGCGCCTACATCGATGTTCGCGAGATGAAAGCCGCCGGCGGCGCGCCGCTGCGGATTGGCTTAATCGCCGGCACCCTCAAGTATATCCTCGCCCTGATCATCATTCTGGCGTTCATTCCCAAAGAAGGCGCTTTCTAGGCCCGCTGAAAATAGGAGACAACTCATGTCCGACAAGAAAAAATCCCTGACTGTGTTCAAAACCGACCGGCACGAGGACATCGCCGCCATCATCGGCTCCGGGCTGATCGTTGCCGTTGTCCTCACGTATATGGCGTTCATTGTGCCATCCGTGAATATCAAGGCCCAGCGTGACGGTAAACTCATGGAGGTCTTTGTGACCGAAGGCGCCGCCATCAAGAAAGGCGACAAACTTTACTCCCTGGAAGTGGTCAAGAAAAAATGGGTCAATAACGTAATGGAAGAGAAAAAAGCAATCGAGGAGTTCACCTCCAAGGCCAACGGCAAAGTACTCAAGGTTGCCGGCACCCCCGGAGAATCCTTAAAGAAAGACAAAAAGGTGCTGGTGGTCCTGGAGCATGAGAAAGGGACCCTTCCTTGATGAAAATCCTCCTCGCCCTGGATGACAATCCCCGTGCGGCAACCGAGGCGCTCCGCTTGGCTCGCGAGCGGAGCGCCACCCTCAATGCCTTGTTTGTTATTGACGCCACCTGGGAAATGTTCACCGGCCACGACTGGCTGTCCGGATGCAATGCCCGGATCGGTTTTCTGGAGTATATGCTGTCGCAGGAAGAGGAAGCTGCAGCGACGGCAATCAAGGCCTGTGCGGAGACCCTGGGAACAGAAATTCCCGGTGCGTTGCTGACCGTGACCGGAGATGTGGTCGAGGAAATTCGTAAGGAGGCGTGCAAGGGTTATGATCTGCTCGTCATGTCCACCCCTTTTACCCGGGGTCTGGAAATAATGCGTGACCCGGTGGCCAAGATAACCAAAAACCTGCCCTGCGATGTGCTTCTGGTCAAAGCGGGCTCCCGATAGTCGCAAGGTCTCCGAGAAAATCGCCGATGCGGGGTAGGGTTTTGCCGCCCCGCCCCGGCGTTTTGTCACTTGGTAATGGACCATTCCGCTGTTTCTGCGCAGGTTGCGACTCGCTGGCGGCAACCGGTAGCCTTGACCGACGACAGATGCATACCAAAGTTTGCACTTTAAAAACCGGCCTCACCGACTTCCCTTGACGGCAGTTATTCGTCGGCCTGATGGATGCCAACAGGTGTTGCCATTGCTCCTGCCCAATGCCTGTGCAAGTTCGTCCTACCTGGCCACGCTGGCCGACGAACGCCCATCGCTGTGAATTGCCCTTGATAAAAAACGGATATTCAGACTACGCTTGAATTTCGGAATGCGATTTCCTCAGCGCACCGGTGGGCATACGGGCTCTCCCCTTTCCCTTTTCAGGACCTTGC
>CAIMMA010000778.1 GCA_903842475.1 uncultured bacterium | reverse complement strand
GCTGGCCGACAGCCAAAGGCCTGCACTTATACGCGGGGACATTTTTCTCGGCAACGAGGGGTTCCTCGCCGAGGCCGAACAGCGCAACGCCCACTATCTCACCAAATTGCGTCTGACCACCAACGTCAAGCGGTGCATGACGAGGCTGTTCCGCGAAGCCGACTGGGTGCCTGCCGGCAAGGGCTTCGAGGGTGCCGAGTCACGCCTCAAACTCACCGGTTGGAGCAGGGAGCGCCGAGTGATCGTCCTGCGCCGTCCGCTTGCTGGCGAAGTGGCCTTGGTCGACGAGGGTCCCGTCCAACTGCAGTTGTCCTTCATCGAGGGGCCTGCGACCATGAAGCGTTACGAGTACGCCGTTCTGGTGACCTCGCTGTCTGCGGAAATCCTCTCCATTGCCCAGTTGTATCGCGACCGAGCCGACTGCGAGAACTGTTTCGACGAACTCAAGAACCAGTGGGGCTGGGGCGGCTTTACCACCAAGGACCTTAAACGCTGCCGCCTGACCAGTCGCCTGGTGGCCTTAATCTACAACTGGTGGAATCTGTTTGTTCGCCTGGCACAGCCGAAAAAACATGCCGAGGCCATCACCAGCCGTCCTTTGCTCCTGCATGGCGTGGCCCGGCAGACCAAGCATGCCGGCCAGACCACCTTGACGATCACCAGCAGCCATGCTAGATCCCAGGCCGTTCAGTCCGCACTGCGAGCGCTGAGCCGCTTCCTGGAGCTTTTGAAGGGTTCTGCGGAGCAGTTGCGGCCGCTGGATCGCCTCAGACTCATCACCCAACAGGCTTTCCGCTACTTGCTAGACAAACGAGCCTCGATTTCGAGCCTGCTGCCTCCACCAGCGGCGGCAGTTACCGGCTAACTGCCGTTTTTAGGATGAATGGTCATGGTTACGTATTCATCAGCTCGTTGTGTCAGTTGCTGGAACGCCTGAGGCCTGTAACTGCATAAAAAAAGGAACATTGCTTATTTTACACTTCAGGATGTCTCACTAACCCCGACCACTTTAGTCTCGAATGCTAAATATTTAGTTAAAGTTCACACTTTCTATTGTTCTTTTCACTTCCATCGGGTCATCAACGTTCCTAAAAAGGAGATCGCTGATTCCCCTTCCAGTGATCTTAATGTTGCCATATCCTAAAATCCTTCCTATAATTCCTTGGTTAATCTCAACAGTCTCAACCGATGACAATTTCATTTCTTCTGTTTCTCTGCTGATTATTCCCTTCTTGAATATAAGGCGACGGTTGGTAACCCCAAGCTCAATGCTTCGCAATTTTAGCCATTCCCATAGCGCCAATAACAGAGTTACCCCAAAAGTTGGGATAGCCAAAAAAATCCAAACTATCATTGGTACTCGGGCTATCCAGTGTAGATTGAAACGCTCTCGTACGACCTCACCCTCAGATAACGAATCTTCAATATATCCCATATGTTTCCTTCTGAATTTTAGAACGAATTATATTTTGTTGTTCGTTTCATAACTGGCAAGAATTTCGCCAAAATATAGTGTGTGGTAATCTTTTTGAGGATATAATTTTTCTAGATCACTATCGATAAAAGCGTTATCCATTGCCGATTTGTAAACGATTTTGCATTCGTAGTGAATGCCTGGCATGTCAATAATTGGTGATTCCGTACACCTCGCCTGTTTCTCTTGCAGGTTACATTGCTTAAACTTATCAAAATCTCTGCCTGATTTCGTACCACAATACGCAATGGCCTTGTTATGTTGGTCATCAGCAGGGACAGTAACGGTGAAATTGTCAGTTTTCTCAATCAATGTAAAAGTATATCTCGAATCTCTGACGGCAATCATGAAAATAGGTTTTTGCCATATATATCCAATTGTTGCCCACCCGATTGTCATGGTATTGACGATACCATCAGCCTTGACGGTAAGAAATGCCCCTTTTTTAATCCGATCCATTAATTTGTCGGCCTGTTCGAGATAGTCTCTATCTTTCATATTCGTTTTCCTTTGAGTAAATGAGTTTGCTTGAGTTAACGATGCCCTTTAAATTTTCAATATTTAAAGCTACATAACCTTGGTCCAGTCCAACAATAAGCATCCTAAGGATTAAGAGCCAGTTTTGCGATCTGGCAATGGCCTGCTATTTTTAAACCGATACCCGAAAAGAGGAATTACATTATAATCAAAACCTGTAAGAACACAATTATACTGATTAATATCAGCGTTCAATTACGTAGCAATCCAGATCG
>CAIMMA010000777.1 GCA_903842475.1 uncultured bacterium | reverse complement strand
TCGATGCACTCGGCGGCGAGGAAGACGGTCTGCACATCGCAGTTGAGGCAGCGCAGCGATTCGGTCCGGCCGAGTTTCCGATCAAAACCGAGCTCAACCTCCAGGAGCCGATCTTTGAGCGATTTGGCAGTGCTCAGCATAGGCACGGCCTGCCGCTCGGTTTCGGCGACCTGATTGTGGTAGAGCCAGTCGTGCACCCCCATTTTCTGACCGGCGAGGTTGACCTGGGGCGCCGGACGCTGAGCCACGGGTTTGCCCTGACAGTACAGGTCAATGGAGATGGCGGCCTGATGGCCCTGGGCCACGGCGGTGATAATGTTACGCGGTCCGAAGGCGGCATCGCCGCCGAAAAAGACCTGGGGGAGCGAAGACTGCAGGGTCAGGGGATCGAGCACCGGCAGCCCCCATTGATCAAAGGCAATGCCCGCATCCGGCTCGATCCAGGGAAAAGCATTCATCTGGCCGACCGCCAACAGGACCTCGTCGCAGGCGATGAACTCGGGCGGCTCACCCAGCCCTTGCCCTTTTTCAAACTCCATCCCCACCAGTTGGCCGTCCCGGATCACAAAGGCCCGGGGGGTACGATTGTCAAGGATCGGGATATCTTCATGGAGGGCATCCTCAATCTCCCAGTGCGAGGCCTTCATCGCCGCCTTGGGTCCGCGCACCACCACCCGCACCTCTTCGCCGCCCATCCTCCGGGCGGTGCGGCAGCAATCCATGGCGGTATTGCCGCCGCCGATGACCAGCACCCGTTTGCCGATCTTGTCGATATGCCCGAAGACCACCCCGGCCAACCAGTCGATCCCCACATGAATCCGGTCTTCGCCTTCCTGCCGGCCGGGAAGATCGGGCAGGTCGCGACCGCGCGGCGCCCCGGTGCCGACAAAGACGGCATCGTAATCCAAGGCCAGCATCGCCTTCATGCTGGCCACCCGGTGGTTGAAATGGGTGGTCACCCCCATATCGAGGATGTAGTTGACCTCGGTGGCCAGCACCGCCTCGGGCAGACGAAAGGAGGGTAACTGGCTGCGCATGAAGCCGCCGCCCTGGGCCTGCTCGTCAAAGAGATCAATCTCGTAGCCGAGCGGCATCAGGTCGCGGGCCACGGTCAGCGAGGCCGGCCCACCGCCGATCAGGGCGATCCGCTTGCCGTTTTTTATCTTCGGAATCTCGGGAAACCGGGCCGTCACCCCGAGATCGCGGTTATCGGCGCAGACCCGCTTCAACCGGCAGATGGCCACCGGCTCCTGCTCCACCCGCCCCCGGCGGCAAGCCGGTTCGCAGGGCCGGTCGCAGACCCGGCCCAGAACGCCGGGAAACACATTGGAGACCCAGTTGATCATGTAGGCTTCGGTGTAGCGTTTTTCGCTGATCAGGCGGATATATTCCGGGACCGGAGTATGGGCGGGACAAGCAAACTGGCAATCGATGACTTTATGAAAATATTCAGGATCTTCGATATCTGTTGGTTTCAAGCGTTAAACTCCTGGGATAGGGGGAACGGACGACCAAAAGAAACGGGAATGGTTACTAGGAAAATGAAATAGTATAAAAAAGAGGGGGACAAAGAAAGGGTTTTCTGGGCGGCAGGAAAGAAAAACCGCCCGGACGGGCCGCACCGGCGACCGAATCAGCTCGGCAGCATGCCGTAGAGGTAGTTGATAATATCGGTGCGGGTGACGATGCCTATCACTTTTTGCCCCTGGACCACCGGCAGATGGCCGATATTCTTCTGCACCATCAGTTCCGCCGCCTCGCCGGCCGGGGCATCGGGGGAGATGGTCGTCACCTTGCGATTCATGAAGGCCTTGACCGGGCTGTTCCATTGTTTCCGCAGTTTCAATTTTTTCAGATCCCAGAGCACCACGATCCCGAGGAGGCAATCGTTTTCCTCAACCAGCACCCCCCGGATTTTTTCCTCCTCCATGATATGCTGCACCTCGAGCATCGGGGTATTCGGGCTGACGGTG
Organism: uncultured bacterium; assembly: GCA_903842475.1. GTDB lineage: Bacteria > Desulfobacterota > Desulfobulbia > Desulfobulbales > Desulfobulbaceae > Desulfobulbus. The sequence continues at coordinate 3,311 of CAIMMA010000777.1, read as the reverse complement.
GTGACCGGAAATGACATCATGTCCGCCACCAGGGCGCCACCCCGCTGCACCTCGTGGAGCGCGGCCAGAATTTTCTGCCTGATTTCGCCGGCAGCCATGTGGCTGCCGACAATCGTGGCCGAACCGGCTCCCGGATGGCCGCCGCCGCCGAAACGCTGCAGGAGGGTGTTGACATTGATCTCCGGGGCACTGCTACGGCCGATGATGAAAAATCCGCCATCCTCGTTGACGAAAATGACAAACACGGCGTCGGCATTGACGATCTTGGCATAGAGCTGGACCACCATGGCCAGCTCGACATGCTTGTTAATCTGCACCACCGCGATCCCCACCCGCTTACCCTTGATTTCGTGCTGCTCGGCATCGCGCATCAGGCGAAACAGCACTTTTTTCTGGACTTCGCCATAGGCCATGTTGAGAAAATCGACGGCAATGTTGAGATCCGCGCCCTGTTCGAGGAGATAGGCGGCGGTCCGGGCGTCTTCCGGGGTGGTGGAGCCGAAGGTCAGCTGACCGGTATCCTCGTAGAGCCCAAGGAGAAAAAGGGTGGCCTGCAGCGGGGTGATGGCCAGTTCCTGTTTTTGAATCTCGCGGAGCAGCAGGGTGATGGTGGCCCCCACCTTTTCAACGCACTGCCAGTGGGGACTGATATCGCCGATCCCAAAATGATGGTCCCAGAGCAGCAGTTCGACCCCGTCCCGGTCCCTGAGCTGCTCGAACCGGTCCAGGCGCCGCCATTGATTGGTATCGGCGACGATGAGCCGGGTGACCGCGTCCAGGTCGACCTCGCCGGCCAAAATGAGGTCAAAGGAGGTTTTATGGAGGCTGAGAAACCGGTGAATATTGGGGTTGACGTTTTTCGGGCACACCGCCACGGTCCCGGGGTACAACAGGGTGGCGGCGATGATCGAGGCCAGGCCGTCAAAATCGGTGTTTCTATGGGTTGTTGCTATCTGCATGGCACAGGGTCAGGACCTCAAGTTGATCAACGTCAGGAAAATTATACCGCCAATATACCGCCGAATGACCGCCTAATCGAAGTCCACCTTCGACCCGCCGGTTGCCCCGGAGAGCTCGCAGCACGCGCCGAAAACCCGACGTTATCCTCTACTCTATAAGATGCGATAAAACTGTCAACCAAAGAGTCGAACCGCTCCAGCCCTGATCGGTCGGCATCGCCTGGTTCCATCCCAGGAATAATTCTTGTTGCATCCGCGCCCCGCCGGTGCTTAACATATCTCCCAAACTACTTCTTCCGGGGCAGACGGCATGACAACAGGGCTCTACGATCTCAATGAATACAAGGACAACTGCGGCTTTGGCCTGATCGCCCACCTCAAGGGCACGGCCAGCCACCGACTGGTGCGGACCGGCATCGAGGCCCTGACCTGCATGACCCATCGGGGCGGCATTGCCAGCGATGGCCGTACCGGCGACGGCTGCGGCCTGCTGCTCCAAAAGCCCGATGGGTTTTTCCGTCAGATGGCCAGGGACTGCGGCCTCGGCGAACTGACCCCGCTCTACGGCATCGGCGCGGTCATGCTCAGCCGGGAAACCGACCGGGCCGACGAAGCCCGGCGCATCCTCGGCGAAGAGCTCACCGCCCAGGGGCTGCGCGTGGCCGGCTGGCGAACGGTGCCCACCAACCCCGACTGCCTCGGGCCCATCGCCCTCGACACCCTGCCGGTCTTTGCCCAGGTCCTGGTCAACTGCGCCAAGCTCGACCGCCAACAGTTCACCGCCAAAATGTTCCTGGCCCGGCGCAAGGCGGAAATTCGGCTGGCAGCGGACCCCGATTTCTATGTGGTCAGCCTCAGCGAAGGCGTGGTCGTGTACAAGGGCCTGATGATGCCGGCCGACCTGCCCGGCTTTTTCCCCGACCTGGCCGACCCACGCCTGGAAAGCGCCATCTGTGTTTTTCACCAGCGCTTCTCCACCAACACCATGCCGCGCTGGCCGCTGGCCCAGCCCTTCCGCCTGCTGGCCCACAACGGCGAGATCAACACCATCACCGGCAACCGACTCTGGTCGGTGGCCCGATCCGGCAAATTCAAAACCCCGCTGCTGCCGGATATCGAGACCATCACCCCCTTGGTCAATCGCACCGGGTCGGATTCCTCCAGCCTGGACAACATGCTGGAAGTCCTGCTCACCGGCGGCATGGACCTGCACCGGGCCATCCGCATGCTGGTGCCGCCCGCCTGGCAGAACGTCGAACATCTGGATGCCGATCTCCGCGCCTTCTACGAGTTCAACTCCATGCACACCGAAGCCTGGGACGGCCCCGCCGGCCTGGTGATCACCGATGGCCGCTACGCGGTCTGCGCCCTGGACCGCAACGGGCTGCGCCCCTCACGCTGGGTGCTGACCCGTGACGATTTCCTCACCGTGGCCTCGGAAGTCGGGGTGCACGCCTACGATGCCGGCGACGTGGTGGCCAAGGGCCGCCTCGGTCCGGGGCAGATTCTTTCGGTGGACACCCTGACCGGCCAACTCCGCCACACCCGCGAGGTGGATGAGGAACTCAAGGGCCGCCATCCCTACAAACAGTGGCTCAAGGACAACACCCTGCGGATCGAAGGCACCCTGACCCAGGACCGGCCGGCCAAGGAGATGGCGCCCGACGACCTCCGCATGGCCATGAAAATGTTCCAGGTCACCCTTGAGGAGTGCGACCAGCTGCTCCGTCCCCTGGCGGAAACCGGGCAGGAGGCCACCGGTTCCATGGGCGACGACACCCCCATGGCGGTGCTCTCCCGGCAGCAGCGGCCGCTCTTTGATTATTTCCGCCAGCAGTTCGCCCAGGTAACCAATCCCCCCCTCGACCCCCTGCGCGAGGCGGTGGTGATGTCCCTGGAAACCTGCATCGGCCCGGAACAGCAGTCGATCTTCGAGGAATCCGAGCAGCATGCCAGCCGGGTCATCCTGACCTCGCCGGTACTCTCCGCCGAAAAATTCCGGGCCCTGGTCCATCTCGATCGCTGGGGCTACGGCCTGAGCCGATTACCGCTCTGCTACCATCCGGATCAGCAGGATCTGCGCAGCGCCCTCGAACAGCTCTGCCAGCAGGCCGAGGCTGCGGTGCGGGGGGGCAGCGTCCTGCTGCTGCTCACCGACCAGGACTGCCGGCCGCCCCAGCTGCCTATCCATGCGCTCCTGGCCACCGGCGCGGTCCATCATCACCTCTCCCGACAGGGACTGCGCTGCAACGCCAATCTCCTGGTGGCCACCGCCACGGCCCGGGACTCCCACCAGATGGCCGCCCTCATCGGCTTCGGGGCCACCGCCGTCTACCCCTACCTGAGCTATGC
>CAIMMA010000776.1 GCA_903842475.1 uncultured bacterium | reverse complement strand
GTCCCATTTCGGACTCGTGGTTGGGATTCGGGCGCATGCCGTAGACCTGCGGCTCGGTGTAGTAATCCGGCGCGCCTTGGAGGGTCGCGGGAATCGTCGCGATGAGGCACCCTAGCAGTAGTGGGATTATCGGGTGCGGGCCGTGGTGCTGGAGGGATTGACTGTTGGGTCGGACTGTTGCTTCTGAATCATTCATAACGGGCGGTGGTATTGAGTTTGCTGCCTGAAATCGGTTTTGGTGGAGCGGCGGTTGCGCGGGATGCCAATATGCGGCCTGAAAGCAGGATCTTTTTGTACCGAATATCCTTATTACGTCAGCGCCCCAGCAGTTTTATCTCCTGCAGGCACCACGCATACTTGCCGCCTGGCGGTTCGGTGTTATGGCTCCAACCATGTGAATAGGAGAGCCAGAGGGTCTTGCCGTCAGCGGCAATAAATTTACTCGGCAGGTTCACAAAATAGGCCTCCTCGCCAAAGGCCTTCATGTAGGAAGCGAGCTTCCACGGACCGGTCAGATTCCTCGACTCGAGCAGGTAAGAATCGTAAGGGCCAACGCCGTTCATCTTCGGCCCCCTGCCGTCGGTAACGCACATGATATACCTCTTCAACCCAGGAACATAGGTTGCCGTGACGATCCCCATGTGATCATTCCATTCAAGAAGCGGCTTGATCTTCTGGAAGTCGGTGGTCCAGACCGCATTGCCTTTGTCGTCCTCCCCCCGAAGAACTCCCAGGCGGAGGGATCGTTCATTGTTTCGGGGCTCGGCTTGACTCGCAAGAGGTATATCTGGTCTCCGGTCACCCAACTGTTGAAGGAATCAGGACGCGTCGCACCATGCGCCACCATGTATGCACAGCCGTCAGGTGAGTGCTCCATGTTCTTTGCGAGATCGACAAAATGCGGCGCTCCGATCTTGACCTTGGCGCCGGCCTTGCCCTTTGAATACTCTGATTTCTCGTATTTCTCCTTCATCTTAAACATCATCACAGCGCGGCCATCTTTCGCAGACTCAGGAAAAATAGGATTCAGGGCAGTGTGCTGGTCAGAAAGCCAGCTCTGTCCGAAATCCTTCGAGGTATTGAATCCCACAAAAGGCCCCATTATGTCCCATGGCTCCTTATGCCAGTCGAGGCAGTACGTTCCGTAATACCAGACACCGTTGTAAACCAAACTGCCGCAAGGATACTGGCCGCCATAAGGGAACGGCTCGTGAGGGATCAGGCCGGCCTGTGTGATTTTCAGGTCGGTAGGATCGTTTCCCTCGATCACAGCAAAACCGGTCACCGGGGTTTTCAATTCTTCGAAGTTATAACCGGAACCAGAAAACACACCCTTGGTTTTCTCGTCGCCGAGCGGCGTAAAAACCCTTTCGTCGGTGAATGGCGAATACAGCCGGTCATCCGACGCCCATGACGGATACCATGTGTCGGCGCGTGCGTATGTCTTGTTTCTTCCGGTAAACACCATGCCCGTGACAGCCTCCGAGGCCTCGAAAGGGCAGTCGGCGGGCGGTTCCGATTTCCACTCGTTCCCAGCCGTAACTTCCTGCGCCGGACACCGGACGCTCAACAAAGCCATAAGACATCCCGCTATCCCGCAAATCATAACCAGCCGTAGTCTCATAAGTTTGTTTTTTTCTTTCAGACTATTCTACACTCAGTGGGTGAATGGACATTGAACATGATAAATAGGGCAATGAGTCGACTAATTGTATTCGAGCCAAGCATTACTGGGTTGTAAGCAACTGCACCGGACCGAAGAGGCCGGAGGGGTGAGGACCTGGGACGGACAACTTCTGAGTGATGCGGGTCACGCGCTTCTCGCGCGGCAACTTTTCATCGCCCGCAATGCGATTGGCCCAGAGGTTGGTAATATCAATCTTCAGCTCGTTTTTACCCGGCTTCAGAAGACC
>CAIMMA010000775.1 GCA_903842475.1 uncultured bacterium | reverse complement strand
GGTCGCCGATTTCATCGAGGCAGAGCGTCCCGCCGTTGGCGGCGGCAAACAGCCCTTCCTGGTCTTGATTGGCGTTGGTGAAGGCGCCGCGAACGTAGCCGAAGAGTTCGGATTCCAGGAGATGTTCCGGGATGGCCGGGCAATTGACCATGACCAGCGGTTTGGTCCGCCGGTCGCTGAGCTGGTGAATGGCCCGGGCGGTCAGCTCCTTGCCCGTCCCGGATTCGCCCCTGACCAGCACGGTATAGTTGGTCCGGGCCACGGCCTCCAGATTGCTTCTAAATCGCAAAAAAGCAGGAGATTGGCCGATGAATCCTTGAAACACCGGTTTTTCGCAGATCTGCTGCTTTAAGGTGGAGTTTTCCCGTAACAATCGGTTGCGCTCGATCGCTTTGCTGATGGTCCGAAAGAGGACCTCGCGATCAAACGGCTTGGTGATGAAATCGTACGCGCCCAGCTTGATGGCCTCGACCGCGGTTTCGATCGACCCGTAACCGGTCATCATCACTGCGGTCAGCCAGGGGTCCTTGCCCAGTAAAAAGTGCAGCAGCTCCAGGCCGCTCATCCCCTCCATTTTGATGTCAAGCAGGGCCAGGTCGACGGTCTCTTTTTCGAAATATCTGATCGCCTGTTCCGCATCGGGCATGGTCACCACCTGTAAGCCTGGAAATTGGCGGCTAATGAGCCGCTGCAATCCATTGCGCATGTCGGTTTCGTCGTCGACAATCAGCAGTCGATTTCTGCTCATGGTGCCTCTCCAGCTGCCGGCAGCCCTATCACAAATCGGGTGAGCTGGCCGGGCAGACTTTCTACGGTTATGTCGCCGTCATGTTCACGGATAATGCCGTAACTCACCGATAATCCCAGGCCGGTCCCTTTCCCCGGAGGCTTGGTGGTGAAGAACGGGTCAAATATTTTATCGACAATCCCAGGGGCAATGCCGGGCCCGGTGTCTTCCAGGACAATCTGGACCGACTGCCGAGCGGTATCAAATCGGCTGGCGATCGACACCGTCCCGTCTTCGACCATGGCTTGGGCGCTGTTGATCAACATATTCAACAGCACCTGTTTGATTTTATCGGCATCGACGGTGACCAAGGGGAGGTCGGGGGCAAGGTGTTTTTCAAGGGTAATCCGCTGCTTTTTACATTGGCTGCTGACCATTGCCACAACTTCATCGATCAGGGTGTTGAGGGAGACCGGTTCTTTGGTCGAGGCGTGCTGATGGGCGAATTTGAGCAGGTCCGAGATGATCGTGCGGCAGGTGCCCACATGTTTTTCAATGATATCCAGATCCGATTGGGCTTCCGGCGTCAGGTTTGATTCGCCCTTGATGAGATCGATATGGCACAGGATGACCCCCAGGGGATTATTGATTTCATGGGCAATGCCGGCTGCCATCTGGCCGATGGAGGCGATTTTTTCGGTCTGCTGAATCTTGATCTCCAGCTTTTTCTGTTCGGTGATGTCTTTGACATAACAGACCATGCTTTCGGTTGCACCGGACTGGGTTTGAATCGGGTAAAAATAGATGAGGAATATTTCGCCGCTTGCCACCAGCACTTCACGACTAACGGGATGATCCGGCAGCGCGCCGAAAAGATCGGAGCAGGCAGCCAATGGACAACAGGCAGCGCTGAGGAGTTCCGCTGGTTTCTGATCGAGCACCTGTTCCATGGTCAGCTGATATCTTTTGAGAAAGGCGGCGTTGACCATTTTCATCCTGGACTCGCTATCAATCAGGATAACCGGATCGGAGATGCCGTCAAAAACCGATTGGAGGAGATCTTTGCTGCCCTTGACCTCGGCCGCATATTTTTCCAATTGGTGCTGGTTGCTGTGCAGATGTTCCGCTATCGCTTTAGCTGTAGAGGTTAACGCCTCGATCTCGTCTATTTTTTCGGAACTGTCGAAGATGGATTTCCCTTTGTCGTCGGTGATGGTGGTGCGAAAAAAACTGAGGATGTTGCGGAGATTGCCGGTGATGAAACGATTGAAAAAGGTGCTGATGATTAAATACATAATCAGAATGGAAGGAAGGACCCCGGCCAGGAGGGCCAGGGTGAACGAGTTGATTTTCCCCAGGCTGAGACCAATGGGCACCCCTACGCTGATAACTCCGGCGGGTTCATTGATCTTGTGAAAAAAGCCGTTTGACCTGCCATAGAGCGCCACAACCTCTTGCGGCGCGTCGTTTGGGTCTCCATGGCAATTCAGGCAGGATGACTTGAAGGTGACCGGCTGAAACCGCATGTAATATTTTTTTGATTCGAGCTCGATGATCCCCTGCCATCCTTCCAGTGCCGGATTGCTGCGAAACCGCGCTATCATTTGGGTTTCAAGCGGGTTGGCCTCATAATCGGGGTTTCTGGCGTTGACGGCTACCCGACGATAGATAAACCCTTGGGCTTTCTGGTTGAACCGCTCCATCACCATCCTGCTGATGTACGAAGAGGACATCGCTTCCAGGATGAATTTATGATTGGGCAACTCCTTGTACATGGTCGGCCGGAGGATCTCCTGGACATAATCCCGGTTGGCCTCAATGGCCTTCATCACCAAATCGGTTTTCTCGTAGGCATTGGCTTCAAGAGTATCCATCTCATGACGATAGATGATGATGGCGACCAGACTTGAAAAGACGATAAGAATCGTGGCGATAACAAACAAAAATCTGGCCTGGAATCTGGTGTGTTTCTTGTGAGGATTCTGGATGCCGTGGCTATCGCGCATTGCAAGGTCCTGAAAAGGGAAAGGGGAGAGCCCGTATGCCCACCGGTACGCTGAGAAAATCGCATTCCGAAATTTAAGCGTAGCCGGAATATCCGTTTTTTATCAAGGGCAATTCACAGCGCTGGGCGTTCGTCGGCCAGCGTGGCCAGGTAGGACGAACTTGCACAGGCATTGGGCAGGAGCAATGGCTACACCTGTTGGCATCCATCAGGCCGACGAATAACTGCCGTCAAGGGAAGTCGGTGAGGCCGGTTTTTAAAGTGCAAACTTTGATATGCATCTGTCGTCGGTCAAGGCTACCGGTTGCCGCCAGCGAGTCGCAACCTGCGCAGAAACAGCGGAATGGTCCATTACCAAGTGACAAAACGCCGGGGCGGGGCGGCAAAACCCTTCCCCGCCTCGGCGATTTTCTCGGAGACCTTGCGACTATCGGGAGCCCGCTTTGACCAG
>CAIMMA010000774.1 GCA_903842475.1 uncultured bacterium | reverse complement strand
GCACCTTGTACTCCTCATGCCCCACCCAGAATGTAAAGGGATGGTCAAGGTGATGACGCGAGAGCGAGCGGATGCCGTGCGGCCCCAGGAATTCCTGCTCGTCGAGCATGTAGCCGAGGACCCGCTCCAGCTTTTTCTTGCTGAGGATCGACAGCAGCTTTCGTCCTTTATAGCCAATGTATCCCTGGTCGGTCGGAGCCACATGGGAAACCAGCTCCGGGTGGCGTTTTTTGAACTGGGCGATCAGTTCCATCAGTTTGGGATAACGGGTCACGGCGTCCGCTTCGAACACCGTGGAGGCGCAGAGCGGCAGCAACCCCACCAGCGACCTGACCTTCAGCCGCATGGCCTGGCCATCGGGCAGACGCAGCAGGTCGTAGAAAAACCCGTCCTCTTCGTCCCACATCTCGTCGTGGTGCTCGCCGATGCGGTCCATGGCGTAGGAAATCCACATGAAATGCTGGATGAATTTGAAGGCGACCTCTTCGTAGATCGGGTCGTATTCGGTCAGGATCAGGGCGATCTCCAGCATGTTCTGGCAGTAAAAGGCCATCCAGGCCGTGCCGTCCGCCTGCTCCAGGGTGCCGCCGGTGGGCAGCTGGGCGCTGCGGTCAAAAACGCCGATGTTATCCAGGCCGAGAAAGCCGCCGGCAAAGACATTGCGTCCGGCCGGATCCTTACGGTTGACCCACCAGTTGAAGTTGAGCATCAGCCCCTGAAAGGAGCGTTCGAGAAAACGCAGGTCCGCACGGCCCAATCCCTGCTCGTACTTGTACAGCCAGAGCGTGGCCCAGGCATGCACCGGCGGGTTGACGTCGCTGAAATTCCACTCGTAGGCGGGAATCTGGCCGTTTGGGTGGACATAGAGATTGCGCAGCATCAGCAGCAGCTGTTCCTTGGCGAAATCGAAATCGACCAGCGACAGGGCAATGGTGTGGAAGGCCAGGTCCCAGGCCGCATACCAGGGATACTCCCACTTGTCGGGCATGGAGATGACATCGGCATTGAGCATGTGGAACCATTCGGTGTTGCGTACATCCTTGCGGGCCGATTCGAGCAGGGGATGGCTTTTGTGGTCCATCAGCCACTGTTCCAGGTCGAAGTGGTAGAACTGCTTGCCCCAGAGCATCCCGGCCAGGGCCTGGCGGTGCACCCTTCGCTGGTCTTCGCTGAGCGACTCCGGTGTGATCCGCTGGTAGAATTCGTCGGCATCGGCGAGCCGGGCCTGGAAGATCCGTTCAAAGCCATCGAAGGGCTTGGCCAGCGGGGCGGCGGTGAGCCGCAGGCGGACGGTCTGGTTGCCGCCGCCAGCCACATCGAGCCGGTAATGGGCCGCGGCCTTGGTGCCGGTCTTGGCGGGATTAACCGCCTCTGTCTGTCCAGCGATGAGCGCAGTATGGAAGGCGTCCTTGACGTAGGGTGAAGGGTTGGGCTGGTTCCAGAGACGTTGGCTGTTGCTTTCGTTCTCGGTGAACAGCAGTTCCGGCGCGCCGTCGCAATACAAAAAAGACTCGCCCAGTTCCTGGTGGGCGGTTTGGATGACGCCCGGCGCCGTCTCCCGCAGGGACGGCTTGGGACTGTCCTCGTCCCACGACCAGGTGTTGCGGAACCAGAGGGTCGGCAGCAGGCGCAGCCGCGCTGTTTCCGGGCCGCGATTATGGACAACGATCCGGATGAGCACATCCTCCGGCCCCTCCTTGGCGTATTCCACGAACACGTCAAAGTAGCGATCGTCGTCGAAGATGCCGGTGTCGAGCAGTTCGTACTCCATCTCTTCCCGCGACCTTGCCCGGTTCTTCTCGATCAGGTCTTTGTAAGGGAATTCTCTCTGGGGGTATTTGTAGAGGTACTGCATGTAGGAGTGGGTGGGCGTGCTGTCGAGGTAAAAGTAGTACTCCTTGACATCCTCGCCGTGGTTGCCCTCACTGTTGGTCAGGCCGAACAGCCGCTCCTTGAGAATGGGGTCGCGCTCGTTCCACAGGGCCAGGGCAAAGCACAATTGCTGCTTGTCGTCGCTGATGCCGCCCAGGCCATCCTCGCCCCAGCGGTAGGCCCGTGAGCGCGACTGATCATGGGAAAAATAGGCCCAGGCGTTGCCGTCCTGGCTGTAGTCCTCGCGAACCGTGCCCCACTGCCGTTCGCTGAGATAGGGCCCCCATTTTTTCCAGGGGATGCCGGCCTCGCGGGCCTCGTTCAGTCGTTTTTGTTCGGTGACCTCGATGCTCTTGGACTTTGCCATAAGTTTTTCCTCCTGGTGGAAGTGATGCACTTATTACGCTCAATCTCAGCTCAATTATAGGCAAATGGGTCGTGCTTCGCAAGGAGGTGACAGGTAATTACCGCGGTTCCTGTCGTTTCCCTCCCCGTTTTCTCAGATGACCGTCTTGCACAACCTGGCGAAGGCGCCGGGGCTTGAGCCCGCTCCCCGGAAAATCCGCCCCTGCCGGTAATCGACCAGCCAGTAGCCGCCGGGATGGCAGCGGGCTGCCGTGAAGATGAAGGGTTGTGCTTCGGAAAAGCAGGGGTGCAGATACAGCCCCTGGGCGTTTGTGTCCGACTGCATCAGCGACATGGCCTCATGCAGGGAGGGCAGCCGCCAATCGTGCCAGCCGGCGAATCCCTGCCTGCACAGTTGTGCCACCGCAAGCTTGATGGTCCTCAACGAGGCAAGTTCCAGGCCGCCCCTTTGCCAGACGAGTCCGGTGTGTTCGTCGGTGACGGTGAGGTCGTCGCCGTTATCGACGAGAAAATTGGCAAAACCGCCCTGGGGACGGCGCTGACACTCGAAGAAATTCCAGGTTTGGATTTCGGCGTCCAGCTGCGCTTCGTCAAAGCATTGCGATTCCGAAGGCAGCAGGCATCGCCGACCGGTAAAGGAATAGGTGCCCAGCAGCGGCAGGCCGAGGGGGCAGCTCTCAACTGCCGTGTTCTCGGCCGGCAACTCCAGGCAGCTGCTGTCTTCCTGTTCGATCAGATGGGTTTGCAGCCACTGCTTGAGAGGCTGATCAATGGCATGGGTTCGGCGCAGCATCGAGCTGGTCTCCGGATTGGCGACACAGGCGCGCACCAGGGGCGCGGGGGCTTTGATCCGGGCCAGCACCTTTGCAAATTTGACCCCCTGCTCCATCAGCAGGAGTTTGGGTTCCGTCTCCCAGGCGTCGATCGAGCAGTAGAGCACCCGTTGTTTGGTGGCGCATTGCTCTTCATGAAAACCGGAGCAGGTAAACGTCCGGTAGGCCAGGTCCGGGGTCATTTCCAGGTCGATGCCCCGAACCGTGGTCTCGCTGATGCCAAGCTGCTCGAAAAAATCCATGCGTTCTCTCCCCGGGGATGACGGTCTGCACGCGGTTGCCAAAGCGTTTGGCGGGCTATCGAGGCCTGCCGTGCCGGCGGGCTTGCTTCCTTATCGCCAGCTCGTGCTTCTTGCGGTAGAGGAAGCGAACACGGTATCCGCGAAGAAAATCCGCTCCCATGGTCACCGCAGGGCGGCTTGTGCCGGGCGTCAACGGCTTTCAGCACGGTACCCGGTTCAGTCGCCGTAGCTGTCCCCCGTTGTCGTCCGGCAGAGCGCCGGTACCGGGCGAGGCGCAAAAGGAACAGCAGGTTCAGGTGGTTGTTGTCGCCATTCCCTGCTTGAATACATGTAACCTATCGGGCACAGCATAATTGTTTCTGGCATCCGGCGATGCAGTGTCTGGTATTATTTATCCGGTTGAAACTGAGAAATCTTGCTGCCCTGGATGCCCAGGCCGGCCATTAACCCTTTTTGATCGAAGAAAAAAGCGTAAATGCCCGATCGGGCGGTGGTGGTGGTGAACGAGGTGGCCATGCCTTCGTCCACGATCACCACGCTCGGACCGACCCCGATTTCCCAGCCATCGCTTTTTCTCAGGTATTGCAGGCTGTCGTTGTCGAGGAAAAACAAGGCGTAGCCAAAGGTTTGCGCTCCGGCCTGCAATCCGTAGGAGGCGGCAATCGAGCGGTAAAAGCCGGTTGACTTGCCGCCAACGCGGAGCACACCCTCGCCGTACTGGCCACCGATAAGGAAGCCGCCCTTGATGATTTCAGGAAAGACCAGGATGCCCTTGGCGCTGGCGGCCATTCTTTTGGCGGCCGGTGTGGTCTGGTACAGGTTTTTCAGGGCGATATCGGCACCGCGGTTGATTTGATAGGCGGTATCGGCCAGCGACATCCCCGGGGTGCACAACAGCAGGATGGCCAATACCAGTCCCAAAGAGGCGGCCATGGACCGTTGCGCATGCAAAACGATGCTGTTTTTTAGAGTGAGTTGCATAAGGGTGCTCCTTTTTCGAGAGGTTATTGCAGTTTTTAATCAACGTAGCAGCAAGTGTGGGGTCGGGCGGATCAACGTTTTTTGCCCTTGACCGAAATCTCCATCACTTCCAGATAGTTGATGACAATGGTATCGCCGACCTTGACCTTGTCGAGGTTCGCGGGGTTTTGGACTTTAACGGCGGCGACCACACCGTCCGCCATCTTCAGGGTGGCCATCTCTTTGGCCTTGTCAATATCCAGAATAGTGGCGGTGATCGTGGTCTCCTTGCCACCGATCATTCCCGGCTTGGCGCCTGGCTTGGCACGCCCGATAACCGTTTCGGTTTCGTTCCTGACCTCACCGGGTTCAGCCATCCTGACCTCCAGGGCCTGGCCATAGGTGACCTCGACCCGGTCGCCCTTGCGCAACTGGGGCAGATTGACCGCTTCCTTGCCCACATGAATGGTAAAAGGCCTGCCCTCCAGGCTTCGTAAGTTGACCATCCTGGTTTTCAGGTCAACCGCTTCAACGATGGCCACGCCGGTTTTGACCTCGGAGCGTTCGACTTTGAGCTCGGCGCGCGGTTCTTCCTTGGGGCTGCTTGGCTGTTCCGGTTGGGCGCAGGCCATCAAGGTGACGGCACAAAGTGTCATGGTTGCCAGACTCAAGATTTTTTTCATGTTTTCCTCCGGTTTGTTGTTAGCGAAAGGCGGATGCCTCTGAAAGGTTTTTGGGTTTTGTCAATGGCGCCAACCTGATCGTCCCTGAATGCCGGTTTCGATGCGGGTTGGTTATCCATCATCGTTTGATACAGAAAGACAATCCTGTTTGCCAGTGTTTTCTTGAGGTTGAGTTCATTTTGTCATTATAGGCCCGGTCCCTCCGGGGCCGACTGCGCCATGATAGCGGTGACCGCAACCGTATTGACGATATCGGTCAGGGTGCAACCGCGGCTGAGATCATTGACCGGTTGCCGCAGCCCTTGCAGCACCGGGCCGATGGCCACCGCTCCGGCTGAGCGTTGCACCGCTTTATAGAGGTTGTTGCCGGTATTGAGGTCAGGGAAGATAAACACCGTGGCGCGCCCGGCAACTTCACTGTCGGGCATCTTGGTTTTGGCCACCCCGGCATCGACCGCCGCATCGTATTGAATCGGGCCTTCGATTTTCAGGTCCGGGCGAGCTTTTCGTACCATTTCGGTTGCCTGCCGCACCTTGTCCACATCGGCCAGTTGCGCGGCGTCCGGATCGGGATTGACGGCACCGTCGCCGTACACCAGCACCCGGTCCGCCAGGCACATCAGAAAGACGCTGGAAACCGTTGCGTAGCCCGGATTGGTTTTGATGATCTGATCGCCTTGCCTGGATTCGTCCATTGTTGACGGGATAGTTAATGCCATGCCCGATGGCTCCGGACAGATGCTATGCGCTGGGTATTTCTCGCGACTTGGGAGAAGGCATGGGTGACGATGTCCTGGGCGTAGGCGAGGTTTTTCATGAGCGATTCCAGTCAGTTGCGTATTTTTCGCGCGGCTTTTTTGGAGGGAAATCCAAAGGTCTGGAAAAATTTTTCATATTCAATGAGGAAATGGTCAGAGGAACGGCAAACCCAAAAACATGAGCAGAGGGCGTCTTTTCGGGTACAAGGTCCGGTTTTTCGGCAGGTCATACCGCGACTCTTTATATTTTCCCCTGTTTATTTTCCTGCTCGATCTGCAGCGAAACCAGTCTGGCGATCAAAATGGCCGGGTAGAGCGTGCCGATCACCGCCTCAAGCGTGACCAGCGATCGGGCAACCGGATGCACCGCGGAAATATCGCCAAAGCCAACCGTGGTGAGGGTGACGAGGCTGAAGTACATGAAGGAACTCGCGATATCCTGTTTCCCCTGCCCTATGATGGCATGCGCAGGATGTGAGAACGCGCCTGGAACCAGGCTGTCGAGTAAACGATACGCCGTGGCGAAAAAGAACCCGATCAATAAGTACGCGGCAATGGCGCCGCGCACCCGATGCGCGGACACCGGGCCGTTTGTGTAGACCATTTTAAGGACAACCACGGTAAAGCAGGCGGCGTAACAGGTTGCCATCAGGTTATCTGCGATCATGAGCAGGTCCGAGGGGGCGAGCAGCGCGAGCCAGCGCACGGCCAGGGCCGCCATCACCAGCCCTGAAGCGAACCAGCGCGTCCACCGATGGTGGGTTATGGTCAGGAGTCCTGCCAAAAAGAAAAGCGAGCCCAGCACCCCATTGGTCATATTGAGGAGAAAGGTATCGTCGGTTTTCACAGGGCCGACAACGAAGATCTGCAGCGCCAGCAGCACCAGAAAAACACTCAGGCTTTTTTCCTCTGTCCAGAAGGCTACTATCTGACGTATCATGTGGTAAACAGTCTCTTCGAAAGGTTGGGGGGCCTTGCCACGGCTGAGATTTCCCGGGCCGATTTGAAGGGTTAGAGTCAGCAAGTAATACCACTGTTGTTATCAAAAGCAACAAGCGTCCAACCTGCACCCATAGCTGATCCGTTCTGGAAGTTTTCTGGCTGTCGGAGTGGTTGCTGCGCATGGGGCGCGGCATTGGATGGTCGGTGAGGCCTTTGTCATTCCAGAACAACACGGGGACCAGGATGGAAATTAAAAAACTCGATGTATTCTGCAAGGTTGTCGAGCTGAAAAGTTTTACTAAGGCCGCCGAGGCGGTTCGGCTCTCGCAACCGACGGTGAGTGATCATATCCGCAATCTCGAAGAGGAAGTCGGCCAGCAGCTCCTGGATCGCCTCGGTCGAGAGGTCGAACCCACGCCGGTGGGACGCCTGCTGTATGGGTATGCCATAAAAATTCTCCGCCTTCAGCAGGAAACCCTGCAAGCCCTGGCGCAGTTTAACGGCAATCTCGGCGGCAACATCTTCATAGGCGCCAGCACCATACCCGGGACCTATATTCTGCCCCAATTGATCAGTACTTTTCGCGATCAATTCCCTGCCGTCAAAACCGTGGTGCATATCAGCGGATCCCGGGCGATCGCCAGGAAAGTGATGGATGGTGAATATGATCTCGGTCTGGTCGGGGCGATATGGAACGAGAAAGGGCTGGAGTGGATCCCGCTTTTTGAAGATACCCTTACGCTCGTGGCCCATCCGGCCAGTTCCCTGGTCAGGGAGCAGCCGCTGGTGGTCGGTGCCCTGCTTAAACAGCCGTTCATTCTCCGGGAGCCGGGGTCGGGAACCCGAAAGGTGATGGCTCAGATGCTCGAAACCATAGGGTACAAGGAAACCGATCTGCAGGAGGTGGCGATGCTCGGTTCCAACGAGGCGGTCAAGGAGGCGGTCAAGGCCGGACTCGGTATTTCCATGCTCTCCTCCCGATCGGTTGCCGAGGATTTGTCCCGGGGCACTCTGGTGGCGCTGGTGGTGGAGGAGATTTCCGGCGAGCGTCCGTTTTATTTGATCCGGCGCCGGAGCAGGGCGATGCCGCCGGCTGCCTCCGCCTTTGCCGAACACCTGATGGCCGCCGCGGCCGAGGAGAACCCTGCCTGAGGGGGCGGGTTATCGGTGCGCAGCATGCCGCTGCTGTCTGTAAGTTGGAGACTGGTTTTGGAATCGAACCAAACGGTTTCCTTTTCACAGGGTACCCAACGGGGTTGAAGCCCGCGGCCGGCGCCAGCCAGCTCAACCAGTCCTATCGGGCTTTTATATAGCTATCATCAGAAAAAACAATATAAAGTTCGAGGGGTGTGGCCTGGAGTTGCCTGGGCCGGGATGGTTTTTCAGGGGCGTTCCATGGGATCGGAAGGTCGGATGCATCTGGTCGCGTCAACTTCGGCATGCTGGATACCAAGAATTTGGAGTCGAGAACGCTTAAAAAATATGGCGGCCGCTCTATCTTTTCAGTAATTTTGGTATATCATACCTGGTGGAGATTTATTGTGGAGTCACTTCCGTAAATTGTTTTATCCAAAATCTGAAAAACAACATTACCAAAAGGAGTAAGATCATGGGCGACAAGGGCGGCAAGAAAGACAAGGAAAAGAGCCAGAAACAAAGCGGTGAAAAACAAAAACAGAAAGAAAAAAGCAAGGTCGATAAACAACCCAAGAAAAAGATCTGATCGGGACGTTTATCGGCGAAAAAATATCTGGGATTCGTGGGTTGACCGGGGAATAAGCAACCGACCCTGAGCCCGGATGATCCATAGAACTATAAAAGCACCTGTCTGGTCACAAGACAGGTGCTTTTTTTTGTGGAGGGGTGGGCAAGGTCCTGCGGCCATGCAAAAAGGACAAGCTGCCGAGCATCGTTGGGGGCTGCCGCCGGGTTTTGGGGTTATCGCACCGCAACCGTTAAGCGGGAAATACAGATTAAGTTATCCTGCTCGTCCCGAATCTTGATGTCCCAGACCTGGGTGGTGCGACCCATGTGCAGTCGGATTGCGCGACCGATCACCCATCCTCGGGTCGCGGGTCGGACGTGGTTGGCATTTATCTCCAGGCCGACACAGGTGGTGCCTTCATCCACGCAAAGGTAGGCACCTGCCCCGCCCAGGGTCTCCGCCAGAGCGGCGGAAGCTCCGCCATGCAAGAAGCCCTTGGGCTGCATGGTCCGTTCATCCACCGGCATCCGCGCTTCGATAAAATCATCGCCAAGGGCGATGAATTCAATCCCCAGGGTTTGCACCAGCGTTGAGGTGCAGGCCGTTTGTAATGCTGCAAGGGTCAGTGTTTTTTTCCACATGCGGGTTATCCTGATCGTCGGTTGTTGCAAGAGCCTTGGGGGCCGCCTTGTAGGGCATTTCAAAGCATAGGCGTCTGCGGACGACCGGTGTTGATGCACCGCTCTTCGTTGCCATTGCCCGCTTTGTTCAAGTACAGGCATATATACCCAACGTTCGCTTTTTTTTGCAGAGAAATAGTGCAAATTATAAAGATTGACCTGACGTGTCAGGTCAGGGGCGGATCAAAGAAAAAAGCTAAGGGATGTGTTGGGCGGCGGAACCCTTGTGGCCCGGGGAGATTGGTTTTGTGGTTGATTTATTGTCGGAATTTCTGGTTTTTTTGTGGTGCTGTTTGTTTTTTTGTCTGCTATAGGGAAATGGGGAAGTCAGCGGGCGTCCAGGGGTCTGTGGCCGTGTTGAGCCTTGCGGGCATTCTCCATTTCCAGCAACGACTGCGGGGCAGGGGCTTGAGTCCGGGCCCGCGAGGAGAGGGGGCGGTTTGGTCAGGGAAGATCCTTCGCAGCAGCATGACGATCAGTTCAGGTCTCTGGTCGAATCCTCGCCGGACCTCTTTTTCCGATTGAGTCAAGCCGGGACTATTGTCTATTGCTCCCCGGCGAGTCAGGCGATGTTCGGCTGCGGCCCTGAAAACGATAATTCCCACCATTACCTGGCCTTCGTCGCCTCTGCATCGCAGCCATTGGCGGAACAGGCTTTCCGTCTTCTTTGCGCCGGTGACCGCGTCCAGGAGATCACCCTGGGCATGAGGCGGCCTGATGGTCGGTTGATTCGGGTCGCGGTCCATGCAACCCCTTGGTTTTCCGGGGACCAATTTGTGGGCGTGCAGGGACGGATACGTGAACTTTCCGTACTGGACCTCATCGCCGGCAAGCAGGCTGAGCGCGATCTGCTGAGCGCCTATGCTGAACTGGAGCAGATGTTCAATGTGGCGGCACCGATTTGCCTGCTCTCGCTTGAATGCCGTCTGCTCACAGCCAACCGGGCCTTCTGCGTTTTTTTTGGCTGTCGGCTAGAGGATGTGCTCGGCAAGACCGGACAGGATCTCTGGGGGTGTCAGGCCTGCGATACCGATGCCTGCCCGCTGCGTCAGATGGTAGGTGGGATAACGCCCGCGTATCTGGAAATTGACACGGTGGTTCATGGCCGATCCCTGGTCTGTACGCTGCATGCCGTGGGCTATGTCGATGCCGCCGGTCGGCCGGGGGGGATGGTCATTACTTTTTTCGATGGACAAGAACGGAAAAAAATTGCGCAAGCGTTGCTCCATGCCCAGCAGCAGCTGATTCAAGCGGAAAAATTAAGCGCCATCGGTTCGTTGGCCGCATCGATTGCCCACGAGTTCAATAATCCTCTCTGCGGGGTGCGAAGCGTGGTGGCGCGGATGGCCAGACGTTCCGGGCTGGATACCGCCGACCAGAGTCTTTTGACACTGGCACTGGAGGAGTGCGACCGGATGACCCGATTAATCAAGGGTCTGCAGCAGTTCAACCGGCCGTTCACCGATAGCAGAGAGGCCTTTGATCTCCACCGGGCCATGGATTCGGTGTTGTTGCTGCTCAATAAATATTTGAAAAGTCGTAAAGCGCTGGTCCACCAGGCGTATGCGAGCGGACCGATGAGGATCGTCGGTGCGGAAAACCAGATTAAGCAGGTGCTGCTCAATCTGCTCAGAAACTGCAGTGAAGCCCTGCCGGAAACCGGTGGCACTATTCGGGTTGCAACCTGCAGAGACCACGGGAATGTGCGGGTCGTGGTCTCGGACAACGGGGTCGGGATCAGCGCCGAACATCTGCCGCATCTTTTTGAACCGTTTTTCACCACCAAATCCGCGGTTAAGGAAGTCGGGCTGGGGCTTTCGGTTTCGTATGGCATTATTAAGGGGCACGGGGGCGATATTCTGGTGGCGTCGACTCCGGGGAAGGGAACCACCTTCACGGTTGTCCTGCCGGTCGGTGAACATGCTGTACATGAACACTAAGGAACACCTAACGATATGACGCAGGCATCCATTTTAATCGTTGATGACGAGGAACTTATCCGTGAAAGTCTCAGGCTGGACATGCTCGACCATGGGTATGCAGCGGATTCGGCCGCCAGCGGTGCAGAGGCTCTGACACGGCTTGAAAGAGGGTATGACCTGGTTATCACCGATCTGATCATGGAGGGGATGCATGGCCTGGAGATGCTTCGTCTTGCCAAGGAGAAGCGGCCTGAACAGGGGGTGTTCATCCTTACCGGCTACGGGGAACTCGAGTCGGCCATCGGTGCGCTGCGGTTGGGAGCGGATGATTATCTGCTGAAGCCCTATAGGCATGAGGAACTGTTTTTTCGCATCAACAAGTTTTTATCCGGACGGAAGATGCGGGAGGAACTGCGTGTCTATGAATCGCTGCTCTCGATCTGCAGCGAGTGCAAAAAGATTCGGGATGACGATTCCGGCGAGGGGGACGAACCCCGCTGGATCAGCATCGAACAGTTCGTCTGCAAAGCGACCGGCAGTGATCTCAGTCATGGCTTCTGCCCGGAATGTTACCGTAAAAAGAAGAGGGAACTCAACGAACTGATCCGTGGCGGGCGATTTTTCACCTGAGCCCGGCAGGTAACGAGTCTCTTCTTCCCTATTGTTCCCAGGGTCTGCAGTCCTGCAGGCTGCATTGCTTCTTTTCGGTCCGCTCCTTGATCCCGGCCGGAACTGACCCACCTGCCGTTGTTCCCCGATCTGTCCAAGTTTAAAGGATTTTTCTCTCCCTTCGTGGCCATAACGATGTTGACAACCAGGGGTTATCGCGGCAAGTTGATGCGATTGCATCCGGCTTGGTGCGGGGTCGCGGAGATGAAAGAGAGGAATCGTGGTGAAGAAAAAAAGACCGCCCGTCATGCTGGTCACTTCCCTGGTGATAGCGGTGCTGGTTTTCTTTCTGCCGTCCCTGCTCTGTCTGCCCCCGGTTATCGATTATGGCCAGCGTTTGCTCAGCAGGCAGCTCTCGGTTTCGTTGTCAATGCAATCCTGCTCTCTGGGGTGGCTGCAGGGGTTGCGTTGCGAAAATCTCCGTTACCAGGATCCGGCAAAAGGCCTCCGGGTGACGTCACCGCAGATCGCCGGCGACAAAGGTCTCCTGCTCCTGCTGCTGGCGCCGCGGTATCTGGGCGAACTGACTGCCGAACAACCCACCCTCACCTTTTTTCCCCTGGCGGCCGATGTGGCCAAAAGCGCGCCGGCCGCGGTCGAATCGTCGGGGGCGGGGCAGACGGGCGGGCCAACCTGGTGGGAACGGGTAACTTGCAAGTTTGCTGTGCACAATGGGCTGGTTGAACTCGACCAAGGGCCACGCGGCCGCCAGGAAATTGCCCGGGCAATCGACATCAAAGGCAGTCTGGCGGAGGGGACCGTCGAATATTCCCTGGCTTTTCGGTCCGGGCTGGAGCAGGAAGGGCATCTGCGCGCCCGGGGATTTGTCAATCTGCCCACCGCCAGACAATCGCCGCTTGATTCGCTGATCTCGAGAACCGAAGTGGATATCAAGGACTTGGAGCTTTCCGCCTTCCTCGACCTTGCGGCCTCCAGAAGCGATTTTCCGCGGGGCGGTGGCGTGCTCGCCGCTTCCGGTCAGGTGGTCACCGCCGGTATCGAAGCTTTTGAGGTGCGGGGGGAAACCAGTCTTCGTGGATTGCACCTCGCCGGCGGTTTCCTCGGTGCCGACCAACCGGCTGTCGACCAGGTGCTGTTTACTTTCAAGGGCAGCCGCACTGCGACCACGGGCTGGCGACTGGCCACCCTCAAACTCGTCTCCGACCCTGTCCGGTTTGAGGCCAGCGGCAGTTATGATCAGGCCGTTGCCGTCCTTGCAGCCAAGGGCTCCGTGAATTTGCCGGCGGTTGCGGCCCAGTTGCCGCACCTGCTGTCGCTGCATGAGCAGACCAAAATCGGGGAGGGCAAGGTCGATTTTTCCCTGGACGTCTCCGGTACGCCTGAGGAGCTTACGCTGCAGGGCGCTTGCCGGACGAGTCGTCTGGCGGTGGTTCATGATGGGCGGTCTTTTGCCTGGGATGCGCCGCTGTCAATGGCTGTAGACGCCGAACGCCGGCAAGGGAAGACCACGGTTCGCACCCTCCAGGCCCACACGCCCTTCCTTGAAGCGCTGGGCAGCGGTAGCGTCGATGACTTCAGTTTTCGGGCTACGGCCAATCTGGGCCGGATGTCCGAGGAACTGGAAAAAATTTTTGCATTCAAGTACCACGGCATCGGCCAGCTCACGCTCACCGGTTCGTCACAAATCACGGCTGACGGCCGTTATCAGCTCGCCACCCGGATAGGAATCAACCAGTTGGCCCTGTCCCGGGCAGGAACGCCGGTGCTGCCTCCCCACAATTTGCACCTGACCGGTACCGCCACCGCCCTGCCTGCCTTTTTCCAGCACGGCGGCATCCATGCGCTCCAGGTCGAGGGTGAATTTTGGCCGGGAAAATTTTCTTTTTCCGCGCAGGACGGCGAGCCGCAAACAGGTAAAAGACCGACTGACTGCAGCCTCAGCGGGGCGTTTGATCTTGAACGGCTGGGCTTGTTCTACCAGGGACTGGCCGGTGTGGTACCGGAGGTGCGCTGGGGCGGGATTTTTTCTTTTGATGGTTCAGGGGCCTGGGAAGACCAACGGCTGTCCTTGGAGGCAATGGAAGGTCGAGTGGATCGACTGGCGGTGCATGTCGGACGCTATACCCACAAAGAGGCCCGGGTCAACGTTTCGATGGCGAATGTCATGGCCGCCGGAACCGTACCGGTTGCGGTCCGAGGACTGAAGGTCGCCGAGAATTGGGAGGATTTCACCGAGCAGGAGCGGCCGAAGTTTCTGGTTGATTTTCAGCAGCAGCGCCTTGATGTGCGGCATCTGAATTTTTCCGCCGCCGCCGTCAGCGGCCGCGGCAGTCTTTTGGTCACTGATTGGCGGCAACCGCGCGGTGAAGTGGCCGCTGAACTTCAGACCCGGTCCGATGCCGCTTTTCTGGCCGGCATCCTCAAGGCCGCGGGTTGGTTCCCCGAGGATCTGGGCATGAAAGGTCGAACCCGGGCTCTCCTGACAACCAGGTCGGGCGGCGAGCAGGAGCCGCTTGCTGTTTTGGACGTGCAGGTGGAGCCCTTTGCATTGGT
>CAIMMA010000773.1 GCA_903842475.1 uncultured bacterium | reverse complement strand
GTCCCTGATTGTGATCGTTATTTCGGTTTCGGGATACTCATTTCGATGGAATTACTACTACAACTTCGGATTACAGGGCCTTGTCCTCTCCGCGCCTTTGGAGAGTTTACCCGTCTTCGCAATCGAGATTGCCCGGAATCCCAGGTTCTTCATCGATCTCCTCCAGCTGAGTCTCGTGTATCTGCTCCCGTATAAGCTTGCTTTGCTTGTGTTACGAAGGGCATGCGATGTCCAGCATGAGAGAATTCGCACGGCAACGCGTTTCTTCGTGCATACGCTTTCTCTCGATAATCCGCTCCTTATCGATGCGCTGTTTGCTCTTCTAATTTTGATCGTTGCCTTTCGAGCCGGAGGTGAAGCCGGATACCGGGCTTACTTAACAAATGCGTCAGAAGACACAACTCGGCTTCCGAAAGTGACCGTGATTGCCCCCACCGATTCCAATTTGCCGTTCATTGGGTGTGATACGAGTACGTTCAAGAAAAGTGATCCGGCCATGACTCCCCGGTTTATGGGAGAGCCAAACGTTATTGATTCTTTTACGGCCGGTAAAGCGTGTACTTCCGACCAATGGAGTTGGCGTTTGTTACTACGCGACGAAAAGTTTATTTATTTATTTGTTTGCTACAGTAAAAGATTCAAAGGAGCGGCCAGAGACACTTGTTCTCCCTAATACTGAGAACTTAATTCTCATTTTTCGATAGGAGGAACCGCTATGGAACGTGAATTTTTTCCCTTAGTTGTCGCGATGCTAATAGCCGGAGAAACTCTTGCAGGTGGCGCAGGCCTTGGGGAGGTGGCTGGATCACCGGTGCCATGCATAAATACAACTGACGACTTGGCAATCTGGATTCAGTCAGCTGGAGACGAAAATATCCCTCCACAGCAGGTATACGGCACCTTCATATCCTGGGACCCGCAGACGACAACGATCGGTTTCAAATCGGCTCTGTCGCAAAAGATTGAACAGATCCCCATCAAGTCTATTCGCATTGAACCGAGAAAGCCGCATCCCGCTGCTCAGGTATCGATACCAACCTTGATGCCGCTCGGTGTTATCTCTCGTAACTACCAGGCGTCTGAGTTGAGCGTTGTCGATGGCGTTTTGAAGTTTCCTGAGTGCCATTTCATGTACGGCGATCATAGACTGATTTTTAAAGGGAATTTAACCTTTAATGGCGGGGAGATACGGATCCAAGGCGAAGTTTTCGAGGTTATACCTCCACTGGGAGGTGGAGAGAATAGCACAGGGTCCAAGGGTGGGTGAGGATTTCGCATTTATATAAAGATGCGCTGTATTACGTTTTCCCGAACAGAGTCGGAACAAGGAAAATAACAGCGGTTTTTTTGTTTAAGCAAAGAAAATAAAAGGCTCAAGGGCAACAGCATTCAAACACTCATACACGAAGGGAGCACACAAAATGGCAAGTGACGATACCTTTAAGGCTCTTGTAGTTGAGAAAAATGATAACGAACTGGTTGCATCCCTGAAACAGCTGACCGTGGCCGATCTGCCTGATGAAGATGTGCTGATCCAGGTAGACTATTCCACTCTGAATTATAAAGAGGGGTTGGGATTTGCGAACCGGAACAAAATATTTCGTATCTTCCCGATTGTACCGGGCGTTGACCTGGCTGGAACAGTCGTTGAGTCAAAATCCGATGAATTCAAACCTGGCGATAAAGTCATCCTCAATGGTTGGAGCGTTGGAGAGCGTTACTGGGGTGGATACGCTCAGATGGCCAGAATCAAATCCGACTTCCTGATTCGCCTCCCCAAAGGTATGGATACGAAAAAGTCCATGTACATCGGTACCGCCGGTTATACGGCGATGCTCATGGTCATGACCTTGGAAGAAGCCGGCATTACCCCGGACAGTGGTCCGATCCTTGTAACCGGCGCCACCGGCGGTGTAGGCGGTAACGCGGTGGCAATCCTCGACAAGCTGGGATACGAGGTGACAGCACTCACCCGATCTCAACACCCCTCCATTCACGAGTATCTGAAAAAAATTGGTGCCAAAGAGATTGCCTGCGGAGAAGAATGGTCCAAGCCTCCGGCACCGCTTGAAAACCAAAAGTGGGCAGGAGCCGTTGATAATGTCGGCAGTATAGTCCTTGCAAGAATTCTGGCGGAAATGAAGTATGGTGGCTGTGTGGCGGCATGTGGGCTGGCGGCCGGTTATGATCTGCCGACAACAGTCATGCCTTTTATTTTGCGAGGGGTGAGCCTGAGGGGGGTTGACTCGGTAAGTTGCCCGATATCAAGGAGAAGAGCAGCTTGGGAGCGATTGGTAACCGATATCACGGATGGAGCCCTTGAAACCATCAATACCGTCATATCGCTGGAAGAAGTGCCCCACTACGCCAAAGAACTCCTGGCAGGGAATATCACTGGTCATATTGTAGTCGATGTAAACGCGTAACAGGGATATCGAAAACTTCTATGACTCACAACAAAAGGAGAAAAGAATGGGTACAGTAGCAGCAAGAACCAAAATTCCGTGTCGTGGCAGCCGAAAATGGCAGCTCAACTGTTAAACTTGGGTTAGCAAACCCGGCTCAATTCCAATTAGCGTTGAAGGTCACCGTAGCAGGGCTTGGGCTGT
>CAIMMA010000772.1 GCA_903842475.1 uncultured bacterium | reverse complement strand
GGACTCTTATGAATCTTTCACCGGGCGGCAATGGAGTGCAGGAAATTGCCTCCCGGTGAGTTCATCCAACATCTTTTTTCAGGAAAAGTATGGAACTCCTCGAAGCGATTAAAACCCGTAGAAGTATCCGCCAGTTTCAAGACCGGCCAGTTTCCGAAGAGCATGTCATGACCATTGTTGAGGCAGCCATGCTGGCACCTTCGGCGGGAAACCAGCAGCCTTGGCACTTTATCATCATCTCGGACCGGGCGAAACTTGATGCCATCCCTTCGTTTCATCCCTACAGCAAAATGGTGCTGCAGGCACCGGTGGCCATCCTGATCTGCGGTGACCCCACCGGAAAACCCTGGTCGGATTTTTGGGTGCAGGACTGCAGCGCTGCCGCCCAGAACGCTCTCCTGGCCGCCAGGGATCTTGGCCTGGGAACGGTGTGGGCGGGTGTCTATCCGGCTGTGGATCGCATGGCCGGATTCCGCAACCTGCTGGCCATCCCCGAACACATCATTCCTTTTGCCCTGATTCCAGTGGGCTGGCCAACGGGCGCGTTCCAATCGGTCGACCGGTTCAAACCGGAACTGATCCATCGGGACACCTGGTAGATTGCCAAGTCGGCCTTCGTATAACCATATCCTCCACCTGGGGTGAGTCCTGGAAAAGGGCTCGCTCCATCCTTAGGCAAGAGCATTCGAGTATCGCTCAAAGCGCCCTTTGTGCCGCGTGCCAGTGGCCGGCAGTGGTGTTCTGACCTGCCGAAGGCCTCCCCGTTACGGAACGCTGTAGTTGATATACTTGCTGGAGACACCAACGACCCAACCGAGGTGTCTCCCGTATTCGTCAAATTTTTTTATGCGTTCGTTCGAAATTATTGACGGGAGGTACGTGGTTTTGTAGAACCTTTTCTTGTTGAGGCAAGCCCCTGCTTCTCCATAAAAAACAGCGCACTGGTACGGCGTGCTGGCTGATGGTCTCAAGTGTGTTTTCAACCTGCCAAGGGGCATGAGAACTTCTATGCGACACAGACGACGACCTGGATATCATCACAATCAATCGCCGTACCACCTCACCTCCCGCCTTTCCTGCCTTCCCCCTTGACCTGTCGTATCCCCGACAATGCTTGTCCACGTAGTGCCTTTTTGTGTTTCCCCCATGGACCGATGTGCAGTGTCAATGCATTATTAAAGGGAGCAGTCTAATGAGTGTGCTCAAAGAAAGAAGACGGAACTGGTTCATATCCCATAAGGCGCAGCGCCAGCATCGTGTGCTTCGAACACGTCTCTTTCTCCTCCCACCTCTCCTCATCTGCCTCTTTCCCCCTCTTCTTGCCGCCGATTGTCAAGTCGAACTGGCAACCGGTGCCATTGTCACCTGCACAGGCGTTGATTTGGATGGCGTCGCCACAGGCGCCTTGAACGACACCGTGACGGTTGCTGCCGGCGCCATCGTCAGCAAGACTGATGAAAAAACGGTCGATACCACGGCCACGGCAGACGCTGTGACTATCAATGGAGGTGACGGGAACAACACGGTGACGAATGGCGGTGCTGTTGACGCCACAGCGACCGCAACCGCCAATCCTGCCAACAGTACGCTCTCCCAGGCCATGGCCAATGCGATTGCCCTCCAAACAGGGGACGGCCTGGACACACTCTCCAGCACGTCCGGAATTACGGCTACAGCCACCTCCCTTGCCCATTCATCCGATGTCTCGGTGACGCTGGCCGGTGCCGATTCCACCCAGGGGTCAACCTTGTCGGAGGCCACGGCCATCGGGATCTTCGCCGGTGGTGGCGCGGATACCCTGACTAATTTTGACCATATCACCACCTCCGCCACCGCAACGGCAAGTGCGCTCAACGTCGACCTCAAGATAATGGGATTATCGAGCAGTGACGCATCCACCACGGCTCACGCCAATGCCATCGGCATGGCGGGTGGTAATGGGGCGGACACGATCACCAACCATCACCAGATCAATGCCACTTCTCTCGCCACCGTTCTTGCCACCGGCGTCACCGTCTCAGGCCTTCAGTTAGACTTCGCTTCACCCACCGATGCCGGGATCGAGGCGGTTGCCGAAGCCTTCGGCATCACCGGTGATGGAGGAGACGACACATTAAACAATACCGGTGCCATCACCGCCAACAGTACTGCAACAGCCACCACGACCGGCATCGAGGTGCAGTTTGCTGGTTTGTCCGAAACAAAAACTGCGACCACCGCCCAGGCAACGGCAACAGGAATCACCGGTCTCAGCGGATCGGATACCATCAGTAACTCCGGTGCGATCACCGCCGCCGCCATAGCAACTGCTTCAGCCACCGGCGTTTCCGTTTCGGCACTCCATGTCGCCCTCGGCACCCCCGAGAACGCCGGAGTCGAGGCGATTGCCCAAGCATACGGCCTTTCCGGAGGCACTGGCGACGATTCGCTCACCAATACAGGGAGTATCGCAACAACCGGAACGGCAACCGCCTCGGCCACCAATGTCGACGTGCAGGCGGTCAGCCTGTCCAGCGCCATCGCTTCGACCCTGGCGGAATCGACGGCTATCGGGATCGACGGCGGCGAAGGGGGCCGATTCGATCACCAATTATAACGAAATTGAGGCAACCTCGACCGCCACCGCCAATGGCGTGGGGGTTTCCGCCACGATCTACGCTTTTGAAGTGGTCTCTGTGGACACCAACACCAAGGCCACTGCCGAGAGCTACGGCCTCGCGGGTGGCGGCGGAAACGATACCATCAGTAATTACGATGTGATCACCGCCATCAGTACAGCAACAGCCTGGACTGATCAAATCACCATGACCTACACCGGGTTCTCCGGCGGCAACACCTCCACCGAGGCCCAAGCCCAGGCCACAGGTCTTGATGGCCAGGCGGGAACCGACACCCTCGTCAACGATGGAACGGTGACCGTTACCGCCAACTCGGCCGCAGATTCCTTGTTTGTTGATGTCAAGCGCAACGGTGTGCCAACGGCACCGTTCGAGTGGATCGGCCTCGATCTGGGAGAGGCCGCAACCGCAGCCTTTTCGACGGCCATTGGCCTCGCGGGAGGAGAAGGAGCGGATGTTCTCGACAACCTAAATATTCTTAATGTCCGCGCCACAGCGGATGCGGAATCGATAAAAGTAGGCGTGGAAGTTTCCGTTCCCTTCGAGGGCGAGGCCGCGGTGAGCGCGGCGGCGGTACCGGTGGCTGCATCGGGCTCCGCTGCCGTGGGCTTACTGGCGGCCACCAGCGAAGAGAGTGAAGACAGCGATCCGGTGGTTAACGCACCGACACACGCCGAATCAAGCGCTGTTGGGATAGAAGGCGGCAGCGACGACGATTTTCTCTTCAATCGTGGCACGGCAACCGTTTATGCCCAGGCTG
>CAIMMA010000771.1 GCA_903842475.1 uncultured bacterium | reverse complement strand
GTTTCACGGGTTGGCGGAATTGTTTTCCATCGCTGTGACCTGGAGTGTATTTTTGTTGGTCTGGAACACCAGACAGACCGTCCGTAACGATGCCATGCTGTTTCTGGGTATTTCTTATTTCTTTGTTGGAATGCTGGATCTGGTGCACACTTTGGCCTATAAGGGTACCGGAATTTTTTCGTTTGATCAGGCCGCGAATTTCGCCACCCAACTCTGGGTTTCAGGCCGCGCGCTCGAGGCGTTGAGCCTGCTGCTCTTTCCCGTCTTCCTTAATCGCCGCATTCAGGTTTTACCTGTAGTCATCAGTCTCGCAAGCGTCACGGCGCTGCTGTTGGTCGCCATCTTTACATGGGAAATCTTTCCTGCCTGCTATATCGAAGGCCAAGGCTTGACAGCGTTTAAAAAATGGGCCGAATACTGCATTTGCCTGGTCTTGACGATTGCCATCGTGCTACTTGCCAGGCGGCGTGAGCATGTAGACGTGGAAGTCTTTTGGCTGATGATATGGGCCATGGGGTTTACGATAGCGGCGGAATTGGCATTCACTTTTTATGTCAGCGTCTATGCGGTGTCGAATGTAGTGGGACATTTTCTCAAAATAATTTCTTTTTTCTTTGTTTACCTCGCGTTAATCCGTTCCTCCCTAACCCGCCCTTATACCACTCTGTATCGGCAGCTGGAACAGGAAAAATTGCTGCATAAACAGCATCGTGAGTTGCTCGATGCCGTATTTGCGAGCACCCCGGACCTTTTTGCCCTTAAAGACCGGCAACTGAAGTTTCAATTTGTCAACCCCGCATTCTGCCATTATTTGGGCAGGACCCAAGAGGAAATTATTGGCAAAAGCGACTATGAACTTTTTTCTCATAACGAAGCTGAAATTTACCGCGAGAACGATCGTGAGGTTATAGCAACCGGCCGACAGAATAGCGGTGATTATCTTGTGACCGGGAAACTGGGGCAGCGGTGGCTTCACGTCACCAGGACACCCATCCGGGACATCGAAGGATCAATTACAAGCATTCTGGGTTCCGTTACCGACGTCACCGTTCGCAAACAGAACGAAATGGTAATGGCCTCTCGCTTTCGGCTTTTGCGATTGGTTGGATCGCAATCACTCGCAGAATTACTGCGGAGCACTCTGGACGAGGTTGAAGCGCTTACGGGCAGCCAGGTAGGGTTTTATCATTTTGTGCATGCCGACCAAACCACGCTTTCTCTGCAGGCCTGGTCAACCAACACCATTGAGCGGATGTGCACAGCCGAAGGATTTGGAGTTCATTACCCCGTCACTCAGGCTGGGGTCTGGGTGGATTGCATCCACGAGCGTGGTCCGGTTATTCATAATGACTATACCAGTCTCCCGCACCGTAAAGGTATGCCGCCAGGTCATGCACCGATCATTCGCGAGTTGGTCGTTCCGGTCATGCGTGGCGAGGTGATTGTGGCGATTCTCGGTGTGGGCAATAAACAGACCGACTATGACGAACGAGACGTTGAAGTGGTAAGCTCCCTGGCCGACCTTGCTTGGGATATCGCTGAAAGCAAACGTTCTGAAGAGGCGCTGCGTGCCAGTGAGAATCAGTTTAAAACTCTGACCGAGGTGTCACCTTCCGGTATATGGCAAGCCGATCTGCAGGGGAACAATACCTATGTGAGTGCCCGTTGGTCGGAAATCACAGGAATATCACAAGAGGAGGCCCTCGGGGCAGGTTGGTCGCAAGGGGTTCATCCCGATGACCGGGAAGAGGTTAAAAGGGGATGGCTACAGGCGGCCCAGTCTGCTGAGGCAAACTACAGGAGTGAATTTCGATATGTCAGGCCAGATGGCAAGGTCGTCTGGGTGCTGTGCATCGCGCGGCGCGTCGAAGAACCGGCCGACAGTGACATGGTCAGCTGGGTGGGAACCATCACCGACATCACGGATCGCAAGGGAACGGAAGCGCAGTTGCAGAATAGCCTCCTGCGGTATGAACTGGTTTTGGATGGGGCCTCGGGTGGTATCTGGGATTGGGACGTTCCTGGCAAAAAGGTGCACTTTTCCTCACGCTGGAAATCATCGCGCGGCTACAGTGACTCGGATATCGGCGACAGTGAATTGGAATGGAGTGAAAACATCCATCCCGATGACAAACCGTTGGTTATGGCCCTGGTTCAAGCCCATTTAAGCGGTCAAACGGCGGACTTTGAGGCTGAATACCGCATCCGCTGCAAGGACGGATCATGGAAATGGGTTTTGGACCGCGGTAAGGCGGTCCGCGATGCTGCCGGCCAGGTCATCAGGATGGCAGGCTCCGAGATCGATATTACCGGTAAAAAAATAGTGGAAGCGGCCCTGCGAGAAAGCGAAAGCCGATTTCGTCAGCTGACCGAATCGTTGCCTCTTTTAGTATGGAGTTGTCGGCCCGATGGGTATTGCGACTATCTTGGCCGTCAGTGGGTCGAATACACCGGCATCCCGGAAGCGGAACAACTGGGGACCGGATGGGCTCAACAGCTGCATCCGGCCGATCGTGAGCGGGTCCAGCAGGAATGGGAAAATGCAGTGACGACCGGAACCTATCTTGACAATGATTTTCGCATCCGTGGAAGGGATGGGAATCACCGCTGGTTCAAGACTCGCGCTATAGCTATTCGTGATCAAGCGGGCAACCTGCTCAGATGGTACGGCGTAAATCTCGATATTGAAGATTTGAAAACCACCGAGGATGCCTTGGAAAAACGGCTGCTGGCCCTCACGCTTCCGTTGGAAAGCACCGAAAGCATCGCCTTTGAGGAGCTGTTTAATCTGGAGGACATCCAGCGGCTGCAGGACGAATTTTCTGAGGCAACCGGCGTTGCTTCCATCATCACTCGGCCGGATGGCGCTCCTATTACCAGACCAAGCAATTTCAGCAGACTATGTCGGGATATTATACGCTCATCGGACCAGGGGATAGCCAATTGCTTTGTCTCAAACATCGCACAGAGCCAACTCGATCACCAAGGCCCCACCATCCGGACCTGTTTGAGCTCGGGGCTGTGGGATGCCGGTGCCCCCATCGTCATCAGTGGTCATCATGTGGCTAGCTGGTTGGTCGGGCAGGTGCGCGATGAAACCCTTAACGAAGAAAGGATTCGGGCATTTGCCCGGGCGTCCGGAGTAGATGAAGCGATGGCGGTTGAGGCTTTTCACGAAGTGCCAGCCATGTCAAGCGAACACTTCGGCAAAATAGCAGGGGTACTGTTCACTCTGGCCCAACAATTATCCGTTACC
Source organism: uncultured bacterium (assembly GCA_903842475.1). Lineage (GTDB taxonomy): Bacteria > Desulfobacterota > Desulfobulbia > Desulfobulbales > Desulfobulbaceae > Desulfobulbus. The sequence continues at coordinate 183 of CAIMMA010000771.1, read as the reverse complement.
GCCTACCAGAATGTGCAACAGGCCCGCTTTATCTCTTTGCGGAACCAAGCGGAAGCAACCTTGCGGCAGCAAAATGAATTGCTGAGCGCAATACGAAGAGCTCAAAACCTGTTCATCTCCGGCCATGAACCGCATAAAGTATTCATGGAAATTCTCAACATTCTGGTGCAGGCAACCGGCAGT
>CAIMMA010000770.1 GCA_903842475.1 uncultured bacterium | reverse complement strand
GGCCAGGAAGGGGATCAGCTCCAGGCGGCCGACCACCATGTCGACGATAAAGATGATCTTGGTCAGGTCGGCGAGTTCGCCGAAACTGGCCATGGGGCCGATGCGGCCATAGCCCGGACCGATATTGCCGAGGGTGGCGGCGGTGCCGACGATACCGATGGCGGCATCGCCTTCGATCATGGTCACCGCCACGGCCGAGAGGGTCATCAGGGTCAGGTAAAACATCAAAAATCCGAGGATCTGCCGCTGAATGTCGTCGGGGACCGTGACCCGGTCGATCTTGATCGGCAGCACCGCCTTGGGATGGACGACCTGGGCTATCTCCCGCTTGAGGTATTTGAACCCGAACAGGACCCGCACCACCTTGACCCCGCCGCCAGCGGAACCGGCGCACCCGCCGACCAGCATGACAGTGAAGAGCAGGGTCTGGGCTGGAACGGCCCAAAGGGCGAAATCCACCGAAGCAAAGCCGGTGGTGGTGATGATCGAGGCGATCTGAAAAAAGCCGTCGCGCAGCCCATCGTTCCAACTGGCCGAGCCGCCCCCCGCCAGGGCAACGCCGAGCAACAGCGACATCCCCGCCACAATGGCGGCGTAGAAGCGAAACTCCTCGTTGCGGCCAAGGTCGCGGACCTTGCCCTGGATAAGCACCCGGTACTGGAGGGCGAAATTGCCCCCGGCCAGGAACATGAACAGGGTGACGATCCAGGTGATGGTGGTGCTCTGGTAGCCCATGATCGACTGGGGATGGGGCGAAAAGCCGCCGGCGGCCATGGTGGAAAAGGAGTTGCAGACCGCATCGAACAGCGGCATCCCGGCCAGCCGGAGCAGACCGATCTCGGCCAGGGTCAGGAGGATGTAGATCAGCCAGAGGGCCTTGGCGGTATGGGTGATCCGCGGGGTCACCTTCTCCTCGGTGGGTCCGGGGGCCTCGGCAAAGAACATCTGCCGCCCGGCCACGGCGAATTGCGGCAGGATGGCGACGAACAGGACGATGATCCCCATGCCGCCCAGCCACTGGCTGAGACTGCGCCAGAAGAAAAAGGTCTTGGGATAGGGGGCAAAATCCTTGAGAATGGTGGCCCCGGTGGTGGTGAAGCCGGAAATCGATTCAAAATAGGCGTCGATCGGTCCCAGGCTAAAAAAAAGATAGGGGATGGCACCGATGGCGCCGGTGACCACCCAGGCCAGGGAAACGATCAGCATCCCTTCGCTACGCTTGAGATTGTCGAAATCACTACTGAAACCGCCGCGCCATCGACACAGCAGCCCCAGGCCGACACTGACCACGCAGGCGGCGATAAACGGGTGGATGGAGGCATATTCCTGAGCCAGCAGGGCGACCACAATCGGAGTCAGCATAATCAGCCCCAGGGCGACCAGGACAATGCCCAGGGCATTGAGGATGGCGGCCACTTTCATCGGGCAAAGACCGCCTTGATGGCCTCGGCATCGCGGGCCATGGTGAAGATGATCAGCTGATCGTTGGCCAGCAGAGGGGTGTCTCCATGGGGGAAGACCACATTCCGTCCCCGCTTGACCACGCCGATGATTGCCTTGGCCGGCAACTCAAAATCGCGGACCAGGGTCTCGCTAAAGCCCTCCGGCAGGTTCAGGCGCAGCACCTCGCCCTGCCCGCCCTCCACCAGGGCGAGGATATTGACATCCTTGGCATGGAGCCGGTTGAACAGTTCCTTCAAGGCCGAGTCCCGGGGGGAAACCACCACATCGATGCCCACCCGTTCAAACAGGGCGGAATTCCGGACATTGCCCACCCGGGTGATGATACGCTGACACCCCAGCTGCTTGATCAGCAGGGAGCAGAGCAGGTTTTTTTCATCGTTGTTGGTCACGCAGACGGTGACATCGCTGTCGCCGATCGATTCCCCCTCAAGCAGCTCCAGATCGGTGCCGTCGCCCTGGAGGATGAGACTGTCCTTGAGGTTATCGGCCAGGTAGAGGCAGCGGTTGCGGTCATGTTCGATCAGCTTGACCCGGATACCGGCCTGTTCGAGCTGCTGGCTGAGCATGAAACCGACGCTGCCGCCGCCGATGACCGCGGCGGTCTTGATGGTGTTGACATGCTGGAAGAACCGGGCGGCCAGTTGGTCCAGGGCCGGCCCGGTTCCCATGAAGATGACTTTGTCGTCTTTTTCGATGGTGGTGGCGCCGTTGGGGATGAAGAGACTGCGGTCCCGGGTGATGCCGACGATGAGGACATCGGCGGGGAAGGTGCAGTCCATGATCCGGGAACCGCGGATGATCGACTGTTCCTTGATCCGGTACTCGAACAGCTTGGCCTTGCCCCGGGCGAAATATTCGACATCAATGGCGTCGGGCACCGAGATGATGCGGAAGATATCCTGGGTCAGCAGCTGTTCCGGCCAGATGATGGTATCGATATCATACTTGGTCTGATAGCGGTTCTGGGAAAGCGAGGCGAGATTGCGGTAGAGTTCCATCCTGCGGACAAAACAGATGGTCTCGGCCTCGGTGACCTTTTTGGCGGTCCAGCAGGCCACGATGTTGGCCTCGTCGATCAGCGAGCAGGCGATGAAGAGTTCGGCCCGGTCGGTATTGGCCCGTTCGAGGACCTGGACATCGGCGCCGTTGCCGGCGACAAAGCCGACATCGAGATTGTTGAATCGCTCCGGCAGCCTGTCCAGATCGTCGACAATCGTTATGTTATGTTTTCGGTAAAGTTGGGAGGCGACCATGTAGCCGGTCTCGGTGGCGCCGTATATAAGAATGTTCATGGGCTGTTTGCACCAATTGGGCCGGACAGGTTAATCGTAATCTTGAGCAAGGGTATAGCCTCATCAGATGCGACGGGTCAGGTCATTGAGAACCAGCCGATCGCCGACGGCAAAAACGCCCGCCTTCACCGATACCCGCAAGCCGCCCATGCTCAGATCGAGCGCCGCCGACAACGACCCCACAGCTTTGTCTGCAGAGGCGGACTGACCGAGGGGGCTGCACCGCACAGTTATAAATTAAGCCCGTATGTGCGAACGCTGCTCCGCTACATTTGCGTTCATCTCCGCATCTTGGCTTGCCAGTTGTGCGGCTCAAGCGGGTTGCGCCGATGACGATCAACAAAAAAATGCGCGACGGTATTAGATAATAAAATCCGGCATTGCGCAAGCGTCATTCCCTCAGGGGCGTCTATCGCCCGGAAAAATACTCCGGTTCGTTGCCGGGCCGCCACTTGATATTGCAGCCCATGCTCGGCCGCTGCGCCCCGGCAATCGGTTGACCCGCCAGCAAGGCCTCCAGGGCAAGGCGCAGGTCCCGGCCGGTCACCGGCACCTCCGAGCCCGGACGGGAATCGTCCAACTGGCCCCGGTACACCAGGCGCCGGTCGCGATTGAAGAGAAAGATATCCGGGGTGCAGGCCGCCCGGTAGGCCTTGGCGACCTCCTGGTCGGCGTCGTACAGGTACGGGAAAGGATACCCGATCCGGGCCGCCTCCTCGCCCATCCGGGCAAAGCTGTCCGCCGGATAGGCAACGGCGTCGTTGGCGTTGATGCCCACCATGGCCACGCCCCTTTCCGCATATTCCCGGCCGATGGCGGCCAGTTCATGCTGCACGTGCTTGACATAGGGGCAATGGTTGCACAGAAACACCACCAGCAGGCCGACCGACTTGCTGAAGTGGTCAAGGGTCACCGTGGCGCCGGCGGTATCCGGCAGGGAAAAAGGCGGAGCGGCAGCTCCCAGCTCGAGCATGGTTGAAGCGGTTACGACCATGATGTTCCTCCGTGGTTAGGGTTGTTGATGATCGCGGCACGATCACCCACCGATGCGCTGCAAAGCTTGCCCGAAGACCTCGTTGCCTGGTTGGCGGAACATGCTCATCGGCAACTATCCCCACGAATTGACAAGCTTTTTAACGAACAGCAAAATTATTTCACAGGAATACTGTTTTTTCGTCTGATTCCGGCTATTATTGCCCGACTAACCTTTTCGAATTCCATTCAACCGGCTGCAATCAACCATGCGCAAAGGTATTTTTCTTGGAATGGTGACGACCGACATTGTCTATTACGTGTCTCGCCATCCATCCAGCGACCAAAAATTAAAGGCGGAGCGGCAGTTGTCCTTTGCCGGCGGAGCGGCTGCCAATGCCGCCGTCACCTTTGCCGCCTTTGGCAACATGGCTACGCTGATCAGCGGACTCGGCCACCATCCCCTTGCCCAGGTCGCCCAAAAAGACCTCGCCGCCCATCGTGTCCAGCTGGTCGACTGCACCGACCAGCCCAAACGACCGCCGGTGCTCGCCTCGGTGATGATCGATCTGTCCAACGGCGACCGGTGCGTGGTCTATTCCAACACCGATATCCGCAAACTTCGACAGGAGGCGCTCAGCGAAGTGTTCCTGGAAGATGCCGACATCCTCATGCTCGACGGCCATTTCCTGCCCCAGGCCATCCAGATGGCCCAGTGGGCCCGACAACTGCACGTTCCGGTGGTCTTTGACGGCGGCGGCTGGAAAGATGGGATGGAAGAACTCCTGCCCCTGGTCGATTACGCCATCTGCTCCAACGACTTTTACCCGCCGGGATGCGCCGACAAAACCGAGGTGATTGCCTACCTCGGCAACGCCGGAGTCGAAAACATCGGCATCACCCGGGACGATCTCCCGATCATCGCCCATCACCAGGGCGAGACCACCGAAGTCCCGGTGATGAACATTCAGCCGATGGATACCCTGGGGGCCGGCGATATTTTCCAGGGTTCGTTCTGCCACTACCTCCTCCAGCAGCAGGAGTTCCTCCGCTGCCTCGAACGGGCGGCCGAGGTGGCCAGCATGGCCTGCACCTCGCTGGGCACCAGAGCCTGGATCGAACAGGAAAAATTCGTCTGAGTCCGGCACGACCCAAACAAGGTTCAACGTTGTCGAAAGGGGATCTGACAATAATCGATGCCGCGTTTGGGAACGATGCCGTTTTTTTCCAGAAACATCTTCAATGAATGCATGGAAATATTGCTATTGGTCGTCGGGCCGAGAAACAGATGCTCCATGGCCAGCGGGGACGACCCCTGGCTGATGTCGAATTCGATATACGGCACCAGCATGGCGTGCCCTTCCCGGAACAGGATCGGGGCTTCGGCATTGTTGACAATGACCGGCGACACAATCCGCCACTCTTTTTCCTCGTGAAAGGAGGGATGCTTGAGGATTGCCGCGATCCGCAGCAGATCCGTCTCCACCTCGACAAAGGTCTCGCTGTAGCGCACGGTCCGTTCGGCGGCCGTAATCTCCCCCACATCCAGCCTGCCCGCAAGGGTCTCCACCGCATCGACCACCTGGCGGATCAGCTGCCGCTGCCGGTTGGGCTCATAGATGCAGCGTCCCACCATGAACCGCTGAAGCTCTGCGCATCGAAGGATATACTCCGGGCTGAACCCCAGGCTGACCCCTTTGCCCGGCGAACTGTACCCCCGCCACTGACTGAGCAGATTGCCCTGCGAACGGAACGAAGCCCCAAACAGCAGATGGCCGTTGGTGATGCGATGCGACACCCAATCGACAAACTGGGTCAACAGGTGGGGGTTGGGATGACCGCCGTCGATCCGTTCCCGCACCTCCGCCTGGATCAGATCCGCGGTATGCCGCAATTCGGCCGAGTCGTTCATATAGCGGATGTCGCTGGCCCACAGGGCCCGGCTCCTGACGATCCCCAGCAATCCGGTAAAGGTGGTGTAATGGTACAGCACCCCCTGGGGGGTATCGGCATACAAAGCGCCGGTCAGCCGTTCGATCTCCGCCATCAATCGTCCTCTCCCGCCTCCGGGGCCGGCGTCCCAACCTGCCCGAAGCCTAAATCATTCTTGAGTTTTAGACCGCCATCTGGTAAACAGGGGCCTTACGACCTAACCTGCCGGAATTGAGCCATTTACCCTGTATTGCCGCCCGCCGGTCACACACCGAGCGGTCGGGGCCGGCCAGACCCGGTTTCCTGGAAATCGTTGTCAGCCGGCAATACCGGCCTCATTCCCGATCCACCTCCTGCAACTTCCACCCAGGTACCATATCCGATGTATAGAAATTTCAAAATAGTCCCACAAATCATTTTTGGCCGCGGCTCGTTTAATCAACTGGGGGATATCCTCCGAGCCAAACGGGTGGCACCTGCATCCTACATAGTTTTTGTCCTGGACGATGTATTCCGGGGCAAAGCACTGGAACAAAGGCTGCCGCTGGAAAAAGGCGACCTGCTGCTGCCGGTAAATGTCGATGACGAGCCTAAAACCGGGTACATCGACCAGCTGGTCGCCCAGGTCCGCGCCTACAATCCGCGCACCCCGGACGGTATCGTCGGCATCGGCGGGGGGTC
>CAIMMA010000769.1 GCA_903842475.1 uncultured bacterium | reverse complement strand
GTTGTTATAGGCGGCTGGCATGATCAGGAAGCGGTGGACAAAAACACCTGCAATAAGGATTACTGAACTCAGAGCCAGCAGTGGCAACGAGCGCCGGACGGCTGGCAGCATCAAGAGCCCCGCACCAATGAGCGGTGCCGCGACCTCAAAGATATGAGCCCAGGCAAAATCACCCCAGGCGATCTCCATGATCCGGTGGGTTTCCGCATTCCCATACCAGGCATGGATGACCAGGTCGTTCATCATCAAAAAGAGATGAATACAAATAGCCATGAAGATGATCAGGCCGAGCGTCCGGTAGGCTGGTTCGTATTGTTTCCCTGTTCCGTCGGCCAACGCCCCCGCCAGCAAAACGACCGTGGTGCCAACCGCGATGGCGACCGAGACAAAATCTGGGGCCATGGCCGGTGAATGCCACCAGTCGCGAGCGCCTTGGGTGGAAAAAATCCAGGCAGTCACGACATGGATACCGATTGCAAACAGCAGGGCCACCGGTGCAATTCGCTTAGCCCAGCGTTCGGAAAAATCATGGGCATTCTCCACCTTGATGGCGAGCCAACTGAGTTTGCCGGTCAGTTCGGGCAGCATCAGAATATAAAGATAGATGGCCGAGGCCAGGGCGTACAGATTAAGAACAATGACATCCCACACCAGTGGCGACATGAAGTTGGGATGGAGGATGAGGTTATAGAGACGTAAAGGTTGACCAATATCCGGAAGCACGATCAGCATCGCAGCGGTGACATTGGCAAAGGCCGTGAGGGCACCGAGTTTAGCCAGGGGCTTAAGTTGTTTGACCCCAAAGAGATAGATGGAAGAGGTGAGCACCAGGCCACCGGCGGCATTGCCGACAAAAAAGGCCAAACCCGAGATATAGAGCCCCCAATTAAAGGAGTTCTGCATATTGGTTAAAATCAAGCCTTCTTTGAGCTGGTAGAACCAGACCGCAAGCGCGACCAGAAAGAAGGCGCCGCTGACCCACAAACTGCGTTTCATTGTACCAGACATGGTCACACCTCCTTAGGTTTGGGCGGCAGATAGAAGACGGTGGGCTTGGTCCCCTTTTCCGGTAACAAGGTAAAGGCATCGCGTGCCTTGATCATCGTGCTGACTTCACTCACGGGATCGTCGAGATCACCGACGAAACGAGCCTTGCCCGGACAACCGCGAACACAGGCAGGTAACTCACCTTTATCACGGTACTGCGCACAAAAGGTACACTTCTCGACGATTCCTTTGGGGCGGATCGGGGTGTACACCAGACGACCTTTATGACGGTGGTCCTCAGGATAGCCATAATGATATTTTTCTTGATACTCCGACCGTTGATGGGCCTTTTCCGGATCTTCCCAATTAAACTGGCGAACACCGTAGGGGCAGGCCGACATACAATAGCGACAACCGATGCAGCGTTCATAATCAATGAGGATCGCACCGTCTTCGGCACGGTAGGTGGCTCCGACCGGGCAGACCTTTTCGCAGGGAGCATTTTCGCAATGCTGGCAGTGGACCGGCAGGAAATATTCGACCCCCTTCGCTGGAGGGGTCAGATGGCGATGGCTTCCAGGGGTGAAGACTCGGTTCCACCACGTTTCCGGCGGCTGGGCGTTATGTTGTTTGCAGGCCACCATGCAGGAGCGGCAGCCGATACATTTTTCCAGATCAATCACCATTCCCATTTTCATGCGCTCATCCTCCGTACGTCCACGAGACACTCGTTCCACACCGTGGTGGGTGACCAAATACCGGGAACGAAATAGATTTCATGCAACGGTTTGATCCAGGGCGAGGTCAGCGAGTTATATGATTCATCCCCCAGATAGCGGGACCACCACCCCTCTTCGAAGATGGCCGTTCCCGCGCTGCAGCCGGGATCGAGGACTG
>CAIMMA010000768.1 GCA_903842475.1 uncultured bacterium | reverse complement strand
TCGGTGAATTTGACCGCGTTGGCCAGGAGGTTGATCAGCATCTGCCGCAGTTTCTTCTCATCGGTCACAATGTAATGGGGCAGCTGGTCGTGTCCGGTGACTTCGAAGGACAGGCTTTTGGCCTCCGTCCTTTGGCGAAACATGAGTTCAATATCGCCCAGGAGGGCGTGGAGATCAAAGGTGTTGAGGGTGGTGGTGAGCTGCCTGGACTCGATTCTGGCAATCTCAAGGACGTCGTTGATCAATGCCAGCAGATACTCGCCGCTGCGATTGATGATGTGGAGGTATTGGCGCTGATCGGGGCGCAGGTTTTCATCTGTTTGCATTAACTCCGAAAAGCCCAGGATCGCGTTCATGGGGGTGCGTAATTCGTGACTCATGTTGGCCAGGAAGGCGGTCTTGGCCGCATTGGCCGCTTCGGCCCGTTCCTTGGCAACGGCAAGTTCGGCGGTGCGCTGGTTGACCAGTTCTTCAAGGTGCTGGTAATAGTGCCGCAGGGCTTCTTCATGGCGCTTGATGTCGGTGATGTCGGTGACCATGGATATGGAGCCCTGGAAGCGCTGGTCGGCTTCAAAGAGGGGCGATGCGGAGATCAGCACCCAGGCAACCTGGCCGTTTTTATGACGCAACCGGCGCTGGTATTTTTCCGGCCGACCTTGCCGTCGCGTTGCCATTCTGGCCTGGTGGTCGGGCAGATCCTCGGCAAAGAAAAAGTCGGTCAAGGGGCGGCCAAGGATTTTGTCCTCCCGGTAGCCGATCATTTCGGCCATGCGGGCGTTGACAAAGGTGGTGCGTTCGTCCGTGTCCACCAGCCAGACGCCCTCGTTGGCCGTGTCGACGATCAGGCGGTATTTTTCTTCGCTGGAGCGGAGCGCGGCCTCTGCCAGTTTGCGGTCGGCGTTCTCCTGGTTGAGGGCGGCGTACAGGGTGGCATTTTCCAGCGAGATCGCTGCCTGGGCGGCGAGGAGTTCGAGAATGGTAATCCGTTCCGAGGTGAAAGCCCCTTGGGTCAGGTTGTTTTCCAGGTAGACCAGGCCGATCAATTTGGCCTGGCGGACAATGGGCAGGCACAGAACCGATTTTGGCTGGTTGCGGATGAGGTATGCATCGGTGGAGAACATATTGCGGTCCCCGGCGTTATCAAGCAGAACCGTCTCCCCGGACCGCCGGACATAGTTGACCATGGCCAGGGGCAACTCCGAGGCAAGCGGCAGGGGGGGCTCGACCAGCACCTGGATGCCGTCTTTCTCCAACCGCCCCGCGGCTTCAAGGGTAAGGATTTCGTCCCTGACGAGGAGGAGCAGACCTTTCTGGGCGCCGGCGTTTTCGATCATGATCCGCACCAGCGCATCCAGCAGCCGGGGCAGGTGGATTTCCTCGGACAGGGCTTGCGAGGCTTTGGCCACGGTCAGGGCATCCAGTCGGCCGGTCTGGAGCTCCAGATCAGTCTCGGCGGGCGCGGAAGCCTCCTGCCGCAGCCAGGGATGTCGACTGTCCAACTGGTGCACCTTGCCGTCCGCTCCCCAGCGGAGGTAGCAGGCCCGGGCCTTGCGCAGATAACAGTCGGCGAAATCCCGGAATCCCCGCCCACGGTAAAACCGTGCCGCGACCTCGTAGGCAATGGCTTCGTTGTGGACCAATTGGTTTTCGTGGGCCGATTGGACGGCCTGTTCGTACCACTGCATGGCCGCCGGGTCGTCTCCGGAAATCCGGGCGATCTCGGCGCTAATAAGCGCGTATCTGTTGAAAAAGGTCTCCTGGCAATTTTCCGCCCATACTCTGAATTTTTCCCGATACGCGCAAAGCAGGTCGAGATATTCCGCTTTTTTTTCAGCCGGGGCCCTGTCGTAGCAGGCGGTAAGGACCAGGGCATGGTAGTAGTGAAATTCGGCATAAGACATGAAAGCGGGCAGTACGACATAGAGCAGTTCCCTGACCATGGCTCCGGCTCGCAGCGCCTGTTCGTAGTCGCCGGACAGGAAGCGCATCATCGTTTTGGCGATGTTGTAGTTGCACACGGACAGGCGCATGCTGTCGAGGTTCCGGTCCAGGTAGTCCTCGTATTCCTTTTCGGAAAATTCGGCGTCGTCAAAGGAGGAAAAGCTGTTGGTAAGGCCGCGCAGGGTCAGAATAATTCGTTGCTGGCCTACAAAGATGCTTTCCAGCCAAGGGGACCCGGTCTTGCGTCCCCAATCGAGGGCTTTTGCAAGCTCCCCTGCGACCTCGGCCAGAGGGTCTCCCCCGGCGATGCGATGCCTGATCTTGTGCGTCAGGATGACGCTGACAACAACGGCATCCCCTGCTTCCATCGCGATAGCGATCCCTTGCTCCTGGATGTCCAGTCCGAACCGGATACCGTGTGTCCAATGGCTGATCTGGGAACCGAACATAAAACAGGCCATGCTCCGGTAGCGCGACAGGGAGGGTTGCCCCGACAAATCGAATCCCAGCTTCCCGAACAGAAATCCCTTTCCGCAGTCCTCAAAGACCTGGGCTACCACCCCAAACCCGCAGTAGCCGAGAACCGATGCGGGGCTATTCCCGTATTGCAGACTGAGAAGGAGCGAGTGGCAATGGAGCAGACCATTGAGAATGGGGTTGTGTGTGGCCGTCGGCGTCCAGAGGGCCACCAGCATGTCCATGGCGACCATTATTTCCGGATCGGTCATCATGGGGAGGTCAAGAAGGCTCTCGACTGCGCGGTCACCAAGACGGCGCCATCCCTTCTCATAGACCGTCCTGAGATATTCCCAGGAAGGCTGCGGCGGCACTTCCATGCCGAACATCCGGAGGCACTCAATACCGATCTCGACGCCCCTGTTCCTTTGACCCATCAGGGCGTGGAGGTAAACTTGCGCGCACATGGCCCTGGCAATATCGATTTTTCCGCTGGCGCGCCGCGCAAGGTGCGCCAGGATCCGTTCGGCCTCGCTGAAATTGCCGTTCAGATATTCGCATTCGCCACGGTGGAGATAAAGGTCGTAGGCAAGCCCGTACCGGGTCTCCCAGCAGTCGTCTTCCAGCAGGGCCATGCCGGCGGAAAAATAAGTGGCCGCCGAACCGTAGGCAGCGGAAGCACTGGCCTTTTTACCGGCTACGAGGTTAAGTTCGGCCACCCGCACTTTCTCGTCTCGGTCGTCAAGGAGCGCCGCGCCCAGGTTGAACTGGTTCACAAGGTCGAAAACCCGCTCCTCAACCTGGCCTGCCGGGGTGTTGTTTTGCAGAAACCGGCCGATCCGCAAATGCGCCGCTGCCCGGTCACCCGCACCAATGAGCGAGTAGGCGGCTTCCTGAATCCGGTCATGCAGAAAGGCAAAGGAGGTGTCTGTTACGGCCAGCAGCAGTCCCGCCCGGAGCGCTTCGGAAAGAGCGGCCTGGAAGGAAACGCCGGACCACCTGTGCTCTTCTCCGCCACCCAGCAGTTCCAGGGTGCGCAGGTCGAAGCGGTTGCCGATGCAGGCGGCCCATTGCAGCACCTGTCGCGCCTCGGAGGAAAGCTCCTTGAGCTTCGCGGTCATTAAATCAACTACATTGTCGGTAAAACCCTTGGCCCGGATTCCGGCTATATCCCATTGCCAAAGCTGCTCCTTTTTGTCGAACACCACCAGCTTCTCGGCGCTTAGCGCCGCCAGAAACTGCATGGTAAAGAAGGGATTGCCCGCCGTCTTCTCGAAGACCAGACCGGCCAGCGGTTCAATCCGCTCCTCATCCGTGTGAAAAACGTCGGAAATCAGACGGCTCACGTCTTCAAAGGAAAGAGGCGCCAGAGTGATGAAGTGCAGGACAGCCTCGCTCTTGCCGATGTTGTCGAGCGCAGACATGAGGGGATGTGAGGGCGAGACTTCGTTATCCCGGTAGGCGCCGATGATGAGCAGATAATTGGTATCCTGATCGGCTACCATATGTTCGAGAAGTCTCAGACTGGCCGAATCGGCCCACTGGAGATCGTCGAGAAAGATCACCAGGGGGTGCTCCCTTTGGGCGAACACTCCCACAAACTGCATGAATACCCGGTGGAACCGGTTTTGGGTTTCGCCCAACGGCAAATCCGGCACGGGCGGTTGCTTGCCAATGAGCAGTTCCACCTGAGGGATGACATCCACGATCAACCGGGCGTTGTGGCCAAGGGCATGTAACAGTTCCCCACGCCACCTGGCAATCCGCTCTTCATTCTCCGTTAAAATCCGGCTGATCTGGTCCTGAAACGCCTCGACAATGGTCGCAAAGGGAATGTTGCGTTTGTATTGATCAAACTTGCCGGAAAGAAATAATCCTCGTTGTTCGGCAACCGGACTTTCCAACTCCCGGACAAGCGCCGTCTTGCCAATGCCGGAATATCCGGCGATCATGACCATCTGAAGTGTGCCGTGGCTCTGCATCCGGTGAAAAGCATCCAGTATGGTCGCGACGTCTTGTTCTCTACCATAGAGCTTCTGGGGAATCAGCAACCGGTCGGAAAGATCCCCTCCTCCCAGGGCAAAGGGTTCGATCTTACCTGCGCTTTCCCACTGGGCCAGGCAGCTCTCCAGGTCCAGGCGCAGGCCAGCGGCGGTCTGGTAGCGTTCTTCGGCGTTTTTGGCCAGCAGCTTCATCACCACCTGCGATAGCGGCGGCGGCAGGTCGGGCAGGATGGCCTCGGGCGGTGTCGGCGTGTGGGCTATATGGGCATAGACCCATTCCAGGGCATTGTCCGCCTGGAAGGGCAGACTGCCGGTGAGCATCTCGTAGAGGATCACACCTAGGGCATAGAGGTCGGCCCGGCAGTCCACCGCCCGGTTTATCCGCCCGGTCTGTTCCGGCGAGAGATAGGCGAGCAGGACGCTGCTGGCGGGAGGGACCGGAAACCCGGCTAGGGAGATGGCGTCGGTGGCCGGGTCGATGGCAATGGTGTGTGGATTGAGATGGCCATGGACGATGTTCTGCTCGTGCAGGGCCCCCAGTGCCGCCGACAGGGCCATGCCGAGGCGAAGAAACCGTGCCGGTGCCAGCGGTGCGCCGAGTACTGCGGCCAGGGGCTGCCATTGCTCGGATTCCGGGCTGCTGAGTTGGCCATCCGTGCTGTTGTTGTCGGTGGGCATGGAATTTCCCCCCTTTTTTTTAAAGTTCAGGCGTCTCTTGCCGGTCAGGATCCAGGGCCTTGGCGCGCGAATGGCAATAGATCACCCGACCAACAAGGATCGTACCAAAAACAGTGAGGGGGATGGCGATATAGGGTGGCCACTTGAGGAGGATAAAGGTCAGGGCGAGGACAAGGGCCGCCGGGGCGTAGCGCGGGCCCCGGAGCGCGAACAGGCCGAAGACCGCCCCCCAGGTGGCTGGCAGCAGGTAGCTTTTGAAGGCGTCCTGGAGCCAGGGCGAAAAGAATTGCACGAACCAGCCGGTGGCCAAGGCGCCGATGAGGACGGCGAAGATGCTCAACCAGATGGAAAGGGCGATGCCCACCGTCCCGATCAGCTCCCCCTCCCTGGTTCCTTCCTCCACTCCGGCCACGGCCTGGGCCACGGCGGCGCAGGGCAGGCGCATGTTGGAAATGTTGCCGCTCAGAAACGACATGTAGGTGCCGGCATCGCCCAGAATCGGATAATAGATGATCGGTTCGATGATGAAGAACGGCACGGCATAGGTCAGGGCCAACCCCATGCCTTTGGCGATGGCGGCGGCCGGCGGAAAAACGCCGTACTGCAGATAGAGCCAAGCCGGCGGCAAGAGATTGGCCAGCACCGCCAGGCCGCAGGTAATCATCCCGATTTTGTGCACGGGCCGCGAGAATTGGTCGGCATAGACCAGGGGACAGATTGCTTGTAGATTTTTTCTTGCACCCATGATCAGCCTCCCCATCCGGCAAAGAGCTTGCCGATGAACATCCCGCCGAACATGGCCAGGCCCAGGGCCCATTCCTTGAGCCGGGGCTTGCCGATCCTGTCGGCCAGGGTGAACAAAAACGCCGCCAGCCCTCCACCGGCCACCACCGCCACCAGGGCTCCTCCCCCCTTGGCCAGGTTGGTTGAGGCCCAGAAGCCGAAGATGCCCAGGGTGGCGCAGATGCTCAACACCACCAGCCAGCGGTCGTCGCTGCCGGCGATCATCTGCCGGACTCGGCCGAGATACCGGGTAAAAAGACCGGCGAAGAGCATCCAGCCGATACAGCTGACATTGACGACAAAGATGACATTGGCAAACCCGGTCATGTCGAAATTTTGGCCTCCCAGTTCCTGACCGGCACCGACTGCGGCATTGTTGGCCTGCATCAACTCGGTGATCACCGACCCCACCGCCGCGCCTTCCCGCTGCCAGGCGAAGCCCGGACTCAACGCAACCACCAGGGCGATCATCACGAACAGCTCGACCATAACCGGGCCGATGGAGGTGATGGCCGCACCCCGAAGCATCCCCATCACCTCTCTTTTTTCCAGGCCGTATCGGCGTAACAGCTTCACCGCCAGGAACGCGAAGTAGGTGCACTGGTACAGGGCGATCGCCGCCAGCACGGCGCCGCATACCCATATCCACGAACCGTTTGCAATCTGTCGCCAATCCATGCGGTTATCCCCCTTGTTTGAGTAAACAACAGCAAAAGGCGCTCTTCTGCCTGCGGTGACCCGAGGAACCTGATATTGAATAGTATCATTAATGCAGAGGTCCGCAAAGAAACAATGGGGGTGCGCCTCAATGCGTTGCCGTTTCAGGCGCAGGCCGCCCGGGGGGCCTCCTTTTGGACCGAGCGTCCTGTCAATCCTGGTCCGCGCCCTCAGTCGTGCCTCGCAGGAAATGACAATTGCGGCGCAATAGTGTGACCTCTGAGGCTTGACATGACACTGGCGAGAGGGCTATTTCCGGCGGATTAGGGCCGATCCCCCCGGCG
>CAIMMA010000767.1 GCA_903842475.1 uncultured bacterium | reverse complement strand
GTAATAGGTTTCCACCGCCCGGTTGAAAGCGCCGGCCTCGACCTGCATCGGATCGATGGCTCGGCCATGCCGGTTGAGAATAGCCCCGGTCAATCGCTGGGCCGCTGTTGGCAAGGCCCCTTTGAGCATGGCTTCCAAGGTGTCAAAGGTTTCGTTTACCCCTTTCGTCTCGCCGATTCCGCCGCAGTCATGCTTCAGCAGGTCGAGGCAGGCCTGCTGATAGGCCACCACCTCGACGCGCAAATAACCCTTGTAGCGTCGGCTGGGACGCTGCCGTTTCACCAGGGTGAGGATCCGCCGCAGCACCATATTCTTGGTGTCGGCGCGAATGAAGACCGTGGGGATGCCGATGGCCGCGGCGAAAAAAATCTGCCGCCGTTCGCTCTCGGTGCCGGGATCGTCGGGGATGTGCGCGTGTTCGACCGTGCCGTCGATAACCCATTGATAGGCCAGTCCGGTGACGATGGTCTGCAGGTCGACCGACAGGGCCAGGGTTGCACGCAAATCAGGGAAAATTGAATAATGGCGGCCTTCGAAACCGGAGAAGCCGTAGGCGGCGTGGGCA
Source organism: uncultured bacterium (assembly GCA_903842475.1). GTDB lineage: Bacteria > Desulfobacterota > Desulfobulbia > Desulfobulbales > Desulfobulbaceae > Desulfobulbus. The sequence goes on along the minus strand of CAIMMA010000767.1, from coordinate 1,497 downwards.
CGCATCCGGTAGGGCAGATAGATGGCCATGCGGCTGTCGAAAACCCCCATCTCGGTGAGGTCCCGCTTGAGTCGTTCATGATTCTGTTCGACGCCGTTGAGCGCCGGGCTCTGCTCGACGCTGTAGGGCCACCAGGTAATCGACCAGGCGAACATCCGGCAGGTAATCGCCGCGCAGTCGCAGTAGACCACTGGTCAATCGGTCGAGCCAGAGCGGTCCCAAGGGGGTGAAGCTGTGGCCGAAGAAACGTAAATCCGCTTTTTTCTTCCAGCGCCGCCAGAGCATCCGCAGGTGGGTGTAGTCGAGTTCGTGCGGCAGATACCCCAACACCTTTTCCGGATGAAAATCGCTGAATGCCAGGCGGTGGGGCGCGGCCGAACAGGTGGTGACAAACAGCGGCAGGAAATGCTCGACAATCTTGATCACCAGGTCGCCGAAATATTTTTCGAAACGTCCGGTGCCCGGTTCCCGGTAACAGCGGCTGAGCACACGGCTGCCCAGGGTGATGTGGGTGCCGTTATTGGCCAGCGAGGTGCTGGAGGTATTGGGCAGAATCACCAGGTTGTTGACGATGATCCCCGCCTCCTTGAGTTTGGCGATGGTGTTGAGCTGGCTGCGCGAAAGCGTTCGGTGGCAGAGGCCCATGTACTCTTTCTTCGCTTCGCCCCGCTGCCAGCCGGACAGGCAGGGATTGAGAAACAGCTCCCGGTAGAATTGGTCGGAGATGAGATCGTTGAGCTGTTTTTGCCGGGCCGGAGGATTGGGGGCCAGGTACATCCGGCAGGTCTGGCCGTGTTGTTCCAGGCGAAACGCTCGGTTGGCGTGCTGGATCAGCAGGTGGAGCAGGAAAAACCTCCGGCTGGTCTCGCGGGCGGTGCTGCGGCCGGGCAGTTCGCCGGCGTCGCCGCTGCTCAGGTTGAAGGAGATCACCTCCGGCGAGCAGTTGTCGCTGATCAGATGGTCCATCAAGCGAACCCCGGTTTGGCGCAGGAGCGAGTCGGCGTGGTCGGGCTGGCCGATGGCTTCGGCCAGCGAGAGCTTCAGCAGGTAGCTGACCGGAACCCGCAACCAGGGGGCCCCCTCTTTGACAAAAAGAAACTGGTCGGCATCTTGACGCACCGGGGCCTGCGGGTTTGCTTTATCGGCACGCAGATCAAGGGCCAGGATGGAGGCTGCATACTCCCCCAAAAATTGCCGGGGAAAACGGACCCAGGAATTTTCCCAGATTTGCGCTTGCTGTTCATTGAGAAAGGCGTCAAGCTCAGTGAGCACGCGGGGAGAGAGGTCGCCCCGCCGGGCCCGCAGAGCCAGGTTTTTATAGTAACCGGAGTTGAGGATGGTCTGCGCCAGATCCACATCGTTCTTTTTCCCCTCGACCGCCACTTGGAACTCGTTCTCCACACCAACGGTGGTGTCGATGCCGGAGAACGGTTGGTGCTCCAAACCCTGGAGGATCTGCCGCCGGAAATGGAGGGCCTGATCGGCAAGCGCCTGCTC
>CAIMMA010000766.1 GCA_903842475.1 uncultured bacterium | reverse complement strand
GTTTCACGTGAAACATCGGCAAAGTTATTGTGAGGGCAAGAGAACTGTACACTGAAAAGCGAGAGTATAGTATACTCCCAGATGTTTCACCAACAAAGAGACCGTGGAGAGAAATTACATTGGATACCAAAATCGTTGCATTGGCCAACCAAAAAGGCGGGGTCGGAAAGACGACCACCGCCTTGAACCTGGCCGCCGTCCTTGCCGCAAAAAACAAAAAAGTACTGCTGGTTGACTCCGATCCCCAGGGAAATGCCTCCAGTGGCGTGGGGGTTTTTAAAACGAATGAGGATAAAAATATTTACAGTTGTTACATCGGCGCCAAGGAGGCGGTTGACTGTATTTTGCCCACCTCGCAGAAAAATCTGTTCATCCTGCCGGCCTCCATTGATCTGGTCGGTGTCGAGGTGGAACTCATTGCGCAGGATAACCGGGAAAAACGGTTGAAAACCATTTTGCGAACCGTGCGGGATCGTTTCCACTATATCCTGATCGATTGCCCGCCTTCTCTGGGGCTTTTGACCATCAATAGCCTGACCGCCGCTGATTCGGTCCTGATTCCGATGCAGTGCGAATATTTCGCCCTCGAAGGGCTGGCCCAGTTGGTCCAAACGATTCGCAAGGTGAAAAACAGTTTCAACCGGGGGCTGTTTATCGAGGGATTGCTGCTGACCATGTATGACGGCAGAAATCGGTTGACCCATTCGGTGGCCAATGAAATCCAAAAGCATTTCGGCGAACAGGTCTATCGTACCGTGATCCCGCGCAATGTTCGGCTCAGCGAGAGCCCCAGCCATGGTCAGACCATTATCGAATACGATGCCGGCTGCACCGGTGCCAAGGCCTATAAAGCCTTGGGCAATGAATTTCTTAATCGAACAGGAGTGGGAATGCGACCATGAACAAAAATGTGTTGGGCCGTGGGGTCGGCGCCTTGCTGCCGGAAGTCGAACGCCAGGATGATCGATTTTTCATGTGTGATATCGATAAGATATCTCCTAATCCCCACCAGCCGCGCAGTTTTTTCGACGAGGTTAAACTCGAGCAGCTGGCGGCATCCATCCGCGAAAAAGGGGTGATTCAACCGCTGCTGGTGACCAGGGGCCAGGGCAACCGCTTTGTGCTGATCGCCGGGGAACGGCGCTTGCGTGCCGCCAAGTTGGCGGGGCGGGACGAGGTTCCGGTGGTTGTGATGGAGCCGGGCAGCGACAACGAAGGGTTGGAGTTGGCCCTCATTGAAAATATCCAGCGGCATGACCTCAATCCCATCGAAGAGGCGGTGGCCTATGCGCGGCTGGTGGAAGAATTTCACCTGACCCAGGAAGAGGTGGCCCAAAAAGTGGGGAAGCAGCGCTCCACCATCACCAATGTCCTGCGGCTGTTGGGACTGCCGCCCTCCCTGCAGGACGATGTGGCCCAGGGAGTGATCAGCGAGGGACATGCCCGGGTGTTACTGAGGATCAAGGATCAGCCCGAGCAATTGCAGACGATTCGCAATGCGATCATCGCCGAGGAATTGTCGGTACGGGCCACGGAGCGGTTGTGCCTTAAAAAGCCGAGAACCGCAAACCCGCCACCGCCGGAAGCGGCTACTGCTCCCCAGGCCGAAACCCTGGCCCCGTCGTATTGCGCCACGCTGGTCAACCAGTTGACCAACCAGCTGCATACCAAGGTCCGGATTGTCCAGCAGGGCAACCGCGGCAAATTGGAAATAGAATTTTATTCCAGCGACGACCTCGATCGGTTGGTCGGTCTCCTGGCCCGGTAACCCCACTGCTGTCCCCGGCTCCAGACGACATTCCTCGGGGGGCTGAAAATTGGAATTGGCCATGAATAAAAATGTTCAGCTGCGAAAAGCGCCTTTTTTCTTTCTGGGATTGTTCCTCGGTCTGCTGCTGCTCGGTATTCTCTGTGATGAACCCTCGCGCGTGCTCGAGCAGGCCCGTTCCGTTTGTCTGGCGTGCATCGGCATCGGGTGAGCATGGAGACGATCCGAAGGTGGGTGCAGGTCCTCTGGGTCTTCCTGACCAACGGTTACTGGGGCTTTCCGTTCAGCGGCACCCTCTATCAAGGGCCACTGAAGGTACTCTGTTCCCCAGGGTTGAACTGTTATTCCTGTCCGGCGGCCACCACTTTTTGCCCCATCGGCAGTCTGCAGCAGCTCCTTTTGGGGGTGCGGCTCTCTTTGCAGGTCGGGCAACTGTACCTTGGCGCCTACGTGGTAGGGTGCATGGGCTTGCTCGGGACGCTGTGCGGGCGCATGATCTGCGGCTGGGCCTGTCCCTTCGGCTTGTTCCAGGAATGGTTGTATGCCATTCCCACGGAAAAAAAAGCGCTTCCCCAGGGGCTTCGGTGGGGGAAATATCTGTGTCTCGCCCTCCTTGTCATTGTGCTGCCGCTGACCCTGCTCGATAGTTTCGGTATGGGGACGCCCTGGTTCTGCAAGTATGTCTGCCCGGCCGGCACCCTGGAAGCCGGTATCCCCATGCTGCTGCTGGCGCCGGATCTTCGCACCACACTTGGTTGGCTGTATGTCCAGAAACTGACGATCCTCGCGGCAGTGGTCCTGTGGAGTATCGTCAGCTCCCGGCCTTTTTGCCGCACTCTCTGTCCGCTCGGTGCTTTTTATGGCCTGTTTAACCGGATCAGCCTGATTAGGTTGAAATTTAATCCGGATAACTGTACAAAGTGTGGGGCTTGCCACCAGGTCTGTCCCGTGGGCATCCGGTTTAATGAAACGCCGAACAGCGGGGAATGTATCCGCTGCCTGAAATGCAGCAGCCAGGCTTGTTCGTTTAATGCGATCTCCCTGGACCTAGGGGGATATGTTTTGATCTCGGATTTTTCTCCCGATAAACCCATCAACCCTTGTTCCTCACCATGACGTTTCGATCTGTTTTTCTCCTTGGCCTGTTGTGCGCACTCATTTTTATCGGACGTGCGGCCATGGCGGAAATGGTCTCCATTGCCGGTGAGGATATCAATATGCGCTCAGGGCCCGGCATCCAGCACGAGGTTCTTTGGAAAATCGGCAGTGGCTTTCCGGTCGATATTGCCAAGAGCGAAGGCGAATGGGTCCAGGTGAAGGATTTTGAAGGCAGCATTGGCTGGGTGAACAAAAAGACCACCCAAAAAACTCCTCATATGATTGTCAAAGCCAACAAGGGCACTACCACGCAGATTGATGTCCGCAGCGAACCGAACGCGACCAAGGGAAAAGTAGTTGCCCGTGCTAACTACGGGGTGGTGTTCAGGACGCTTGAAAAAAAGGGCGGGTGGGTCAAAGTGGCGCATGGGAGTGGAGTCACCGGATGGGTTGAAAGCGGTCAACTTTGGGGCTTTTAGGGAATTGACACAACCAACCAGGGCAATACTGGCACGTACGTATTAATCAAATTCAACTGCAAGAGCGTCCTTCGGCGTCTTTACGCTCACCTGAAATTGCACCGTTTCGCTCCAATTGGGTTGCGTGGTGTACACACTTCGGCTGTGAGGCTGATGTGCACAGGCACGGCAAAACCCGATCAATGTCCATGATTCCTGATAAAAACCTCATTAAGCTCCGATTCGAACAGGCTGCCGCCACGTATGAACAGCAGGCCATGGTGCAGCATCTGGTTGCGGACCGGCTGCTGACCCTGCTGACCGATGCGATGCCGGCCTTCTCCCCGCTGCGGGTCCTTGAAATAGGGTGCTGCACCGGACTGCTCACTGAAAAAATCATGGGGCGGTTCCCTGCGGTTGCCCGCCTAACGGTGAGCGATCTGGTGGCTGCCTTTGAGCCGTGCGTCTGCCGAAAAATCGGTGGGCGTCGTTCCGATCTCACCTTTCTTGCCGGCGACATCGAATCCGTCGATCTCCCGGACACGTACGATTTGATCATCAGTTCGTCCACCCTGCATTGGGTCCATAATCTGTCCGCCCTGTGCCGGAAACTGCATGCCCATCTCAATCCGGGCGGTATCCTCGCTTTTTCCCAGTACGGAGTGGATAATTTGCGGGAAATCCGGGCGGTCACCGGTGTCGGGCTGGAGTATCAAGAAATCGTCGCATTAAAAAAAGCCGTCGCGGAAAAGTTTGACCTGCTAGTGGTCGAAGAGGCCAGGGAAACCCTCTGGTTCACCGATCCGATCTCGGTGCTCCAGCATCTCCGGGCAACCGGCGTCAATTCCATCGGCCAGCAGGTCTGGACCCGGAAACAGGTCAGCGTTTTTATCGCCGATTATATCGACCGGTTTTCCGGGGAGCAGGGGGTCAGCCTTACCTACCATCCGATTTTTATGGTCGCCCGCCCCCAATAATCGCAGTTTCGGCCCGCGGCCTTCATGGCCGCAGGACAATCCCCTTACGCTGCAGGTGCCTATGATCCAACCGCAAACCACCATCGCCGTCGGCGGTATCGATACCGATATCGGCAAGTCGTACATCACCGGGCTTTTTGCGCGGTATCTGCTCCGCCAGGGGAAAACCGTCACCACCCTCAAGCTGGTACAGACCGGCTGTAGCGAGGGTTCCGACGATATCCGGCTGCACCGTCAACTGATGGGCCAGTCCTTGACCGATTTTGACCAGGCGGGCACCACCTGTCCCTATGTCTTCCCCTACCCTGCCTCGCCTTTGCTGGCGGCCCGTATGGTCGGCCAGGTGATCGAGGCGGAGGTTTTGGACCAGGCCATGGCCAAACTCCAGGCCCATTACGAATGGCTACTGGTGGAGGGGGCAGGGGGCTTGCTGGTACCTTTGAACGACCACCTGCTGCTGCTCGATTACCAAGCTGCCCAAAACATACCGTTGCTGCTGGTTACCTCCCCCCGGCTTGGGGCGATCAATCATACCCGGCTCAGCCTGGAGGCCATCAGGTCCCGGGGGATTTCTTTGCTCGGCCTGGCGTATAATCTGTATGGCGATCACCCCCGGGAAAGAGTCCAGGACACGCTCCAGGAATGCCGCAAGGCCTTGGCTGCTTACGGGTTCAAGGAAAACGTGGTGATCGTTCCCGACAGCAGGGAAAGCACCGCCGCCGCCTGGCAGGTTTTAATGCGGGCCGCTCAGCCTGAGGAAAATCCTTTATAGAGGTAAGGGGGCGGTGAAATACCATGGCCGCCTGGATTTGATCTCTGTATCTCTGACTGTATTTTTGTAACCTTCGCTGTTCTCCTTCCCCTCCATCTGTTGCACCTTGCCATCCCCCTCTCTCCC
>CAIMMA010000765.1 GCA_903842475.1 uncultured bacterium | reverse complement strand
GTTGAGCTGCTCGTGGGTCAGCACCTGATTTTTTTCAAACACACTGTACTGCTCGGTAATCACATCAAGACTTCTTCGTATTGCTGCCATGACTTCAACCCTCGTAAATCGTGCGCCGTCCGCTGCTGCCGCCGCGTCGGTCCGTTATCATTGCGCCTGTTGTTGATCAGGATTCGTCGGTTTTTTCCGTTCCCAGGCCGGTCTGGCCAAGAATGAACAAGGAGCGTTCCTCGTCCGCAGCGCAAGCGCGCAGCCGTTGCGACGGGTACACGTTACGGATTGAGAAGAGTTCGCAGATAAAACGGGAAAGTTTTTCCTGGCGCCTCGATTTTTCGCGCCCGGCCTTGAGGTAGATCCAGTCGCGGTAGGCCTGTTCGAAACGGGCCATGTCCTCTTGGCTCACCCAGCAGATCTTGGGGAGAATATGGGCAGGCGTCTCGGCCCGGATCACCTCTTCGGCGAACCGTCGAAAGGCCATCGAGCGAAAACGACTGCCATAGGCCGGCAGGACGATATGGAGGCGATAGCTGTAGGGGTCGTTTTCGGCACAGACGTTGCGGTCAGCGCCGGTACAGATCGGCAGGAACGGATCGTCGGGATCGTCCGGGCGCAGGAGGATGTTTTCGATCAGATACATCCCTTCTTCGCTATAGTTGACCTGGAGATATTCCATGGTTTCATCGATGGCCGCATCGCGCAGCTCTGGGTCGTTGAAATACTCGATCCGTCGTGCGATCACCTCGCCGGTTTCGTCGATCACATTGAAATACAACCGGCCATCGGTGGCGACCTTGCGCTGAAAGGCGGAGGGCAGCTGGCCCAATTGCACGGCCCGCCGCATTTCCTCCCAGGCCAGGTCGGCCGTGGTATAGCGGGTGCTGCTGCTGAGGATGATCTTGCCCGTGTCGCGGTTTCTGATACGGAAGCGAAAATCGTCCTGTGGGGTCTGGTCGATTTCAACGTAGATATCGTAGGCGACATCGCCCAGATTCCTTCGGCAGGGGTTGCGAATGCCCAGCAGGCGAGCCAGGCGTCGTTCCAGGCCGGAGATGTTCTGACTGTTCCACAGGGCGGCGTCCTCCTTCAGGCTAGCGTTCCAGGCCAGCGCCCGCTCGCTGCTGATGGCCGGGTAGTCGTTTAAAAAAGCGCATTTAAGCGCGCTCATCTGTTGGGGTCTCGTGCCGAACTCGGCATGCATCAGGTGGGCAAACTCGGTGAATTGTTCGGCGAAACGGGCGATGAGATGGTCGAGGAAGCGGTTGCGCCGCTCCGCCTGCACGTTTTGCTCTTCTTCGCCTGTGACCAATGCTTCGATTTTTTCGACGATCCGGTCGGCGTCGATGGCGCCGTAGAGCTGCTCAAACCCGGCGAATGAAGTGACCGCCTGATGAAAGTAGGTGGCCTGCACGTCGGCATCCGTGGAAAAGAGGGTGCGCACCTGACCCAGCTGCGCCAGGTAGTCGGCCAGGATCTGGTCGAAGAACAGCAGGTACCCTTTCAACTGGTTGGCCTGCGCTCGGCGTTGTTCGTCGGCGGTGCTGCTTAGACCGAATTCGCTCAGCCCGTAGAGCGGGGGGAAATGATTTTGCAAGGAATGGTAGCGGACCGGATCGCGGAATTGCCCTTGGGGGATCGGCAAGTCATAGGGAACGGCGAGGTCGGTTTTGGCGGTTACCCCTTCCTGGAGTTGCGCCAGGAGGGCCTGGGTCCGGGCCGGGTCCGCCGATACCGGCATGTTGCGTTTGTAGAAAACCAGCCGGGAACCCGCCGGGTTGAGCAGCGCCTTCCGCCCGGACACGACCGGTATCACCCATTTGTTGTCCGGGGGAGGCGCGTCCTCGGGCTGGATGACGATATCGCGGACGGCCTGTACGCCTTGGATATCCATGAGCAGCCCGATCAGATCGGAAAGGCGGATCTCGGTGCGCAGTTCCGCCCGCGCCAGCTCCTCCTCGTCGATGAAGCCGCAGTCGAGCGCCGGTCCCGCGAAGATTTCGTCGACGGCGTAGGGGTTGCCGTCGGCCTTGCATCGCGCCAGCATTTCCTCCAGGGTGTAATTGCGGACCGGAGGGGCCAGATACTGTTGCACCGCGAAGAGCGTCTCGGCCTGCACCGCGCTCTGGTCGGCCTCGGCTGACAGTTCCAGCTCGTAGCAGAGCTTGAAGCGCTGGGTCCGTACTTTTGTAAAGGCGATGAAATCTTCGCAGAGATTGCGATTGGCCTGCAGGCGGCGACGCGCCTCCGCTTCGACCTTGGCCTGGGTGGCCGCATCCTCGGCGTCATATTCGATCAGCACCTCATACAGCCCCGCCAGGGTGATCTCCTGAATCTCCGGCCGACCTGGATGGTCTCGGAGGAGTGTGCCCGCCGCCGGGTCGGCATAGTAGCGCTGTTTAGCCGGGATCAGCCAACCGTTTTTAATCCCCTTGATGTCAATGAGCAGCTTGCGATAATCGGCGAGCGTCAGGGGGCGATTGGGCAGGATCTCGCGGGCGGTGAAAAACTGCCGGGCCATGTTTTCGGCATTGTCGGTTTTGGTGGCCAGCAGGTCCTTGACTGGAAAGGAGGCCCGGTAGCCGAGATCGGTCAGTCCATAGCAAAGCAATTCCAGGATGGTGATCCCAGGATCGTGGACGTTATAATCGGTCCAGATGTGCCGTGCCAGCCGTTGCACATGGGCCAGGCCGATGGCGTACAGTTGCCGGTGATCCAGAGCGGTCTCGCTCGTCGTTTTTTTGGGGATGGTCAGTGTGGAAGACATGGGCAAGGCCTGTGTGTTTGCATCTTCAAAAGAGGGTCTGTAGGTTGCTTAGGCTTCCCCGATCCGGTGGCTGACCGCCGAAACCAGGATGGCATCCGGGGTCTCCGGCTGGGCTTCGTTGCGGTCAATCGCCAGGGCGGTCGCGGTCGGCAAGGTGTACATCTTGAACTCCTCGACAAAATCGACCCAGGCCAGCTCCTCGACAAAATCGAGCAGGACCGATTTGTACACCCGGCCGCCAAAGGCGATGTCCCGCCCTGTCCCCGCATAAGCCCAGGGAGAGAGAAAGCGGATCAGGGCCTTGTGTAACTCCTTGCTGTAGTAGTTGAACTCAAAACCGGTATGGAACCTGACCTTGAAGTCGAGATGAATTGGCTGGTAGCGGGGATTGGCAACCTGCACCTGGACCTGGTGGCCGGCATGCTTGCCGACATGCAGGGCGATGCGGCTGAGGGTGTCGGTATCCATTTTCGGCTGGAGGATATCGACCCCATTGCTGTTTCTCAGGTCCGGGACCACCACGATCAGGACCTTGCCCGGCGCTAGCCAGCATTCCCGGGTGGCGTGGGGGATGCACTTGACCTTGTGCACCTTGGGGAATTCCTCAAGGATGATCCGCTCGTAATCCCAAGGGGTGATGCAGCGGTTTTTATGGCGCAACCGTTCCGCGACCCGGGTGTGGAAGGACTCGTCGGATTCCGTGGCCCGGCCGCCGAAGGAGGCATAGGGCTGGCTGATGGTTTTGATCTCGGTCGAGCCGTTTTTCAACTTGCTGATCGAGCCGCCGGCAAGCGCGCTTGCCAGGTGGGCGGGGTCGTTGTCCTGATCGACAAAACGGGCTTCGATCGCATTGGCCGCCACCTCGATCAACTGACTGACCGCGTCCACGTTGCGAGCCACCGCCGCCTTCAGCCAGAGGAGACCAGCGGGCAGCACGGTGTTGTCGGTGGTCGCCTCCCGGGGTATGGCAAAGGTGATGATGCCGCTGGTCAGCAGCATGTTGGTGGTGTCGAGCACCACCTCGCTGCTGGCGAGCGGTTTCCAGTAATTGTCGCAGAGCACCGACCACTGCACCGGCTGCTGCGGCAGTTCCGGATCGGCGCTGCCTTCAGCCGCTTGGAATAGCATGCTGACGCTGTCGCTGGCCTGAAGCTGCTCCAGGCCGATTAGCAGTTCCCCGGCATCTGGATAGGCTGGCAGCAGCGGGACGTTTTTCTCCTGCAGGAAGCCGAACTGCTCGCGCTGATAGCCATGCTCGCGCATCTGGCCGAAGGGGGCCAGGTGAAAGAAGTGCAGATCCGGGTTGGCAAAAGCATCGAGTGGCAACCGTTGGCCCGCGGCCGCGCTGATGTCGACTGTGTCGGAGGTGGCTTGGTAGGCGAGCCTTAGGGTCTGGATGGCAGGGGTGTACGGCTCGTTGATCAAGTGCAGGGTTCCTTGTCGCTGCTTGCTGAAGGCCAGGACCTGCTCGACATAACGCTTGCGGTACACGGTGTGGAGAAAATCCTGTTCCAGGACAAAGGTGATCAATCCCTGGCGCGTCTCCGTTGCAGGATGGGAAGCAACGGGTTGGTGGGGTTTTCGCAGTCCCTGGGCCTGGGCTTCCCGGGCCGCCCAGTGGCGGCCGGATCGTTTCAGCGCCTGGATCCGCATGGTCCGCGAGATGCCGGGCGATACCGATGCGTTGCCGGGTGAAAAGTTGAAGGCCTGGGGCGAGGCGGCATTATCGGCGGCAAACAGGCTGACCCCGGAACGGTCAAGCTGCCAGCTGCCGCCATCAGCAAAAGCAACATGGGCGGTGAAGTGCCGGTTGCCGGACACCCTGCGCCCGTACCCTGCATAGTGGTCGGCCAGGTCTGCTGGCGCATTCTGCCATTGGATGGTGAGCTTGAGTTCCGAGAGCTTTTTGGCGAGGGCTTCTTCGCAGCCGACCCGAAATCGTGCGCCCGCGGTCGGCTGATTGCCAAACGGCAGGAAAGCCTTGTTGGCGTCGAGCGAGCCGCCGTCGTTTTCCAGCGCCAGGGAGCGGATGTCGGCAACCTCGACCGAGATGGCCGCCTGGCGCAGGGTAATCCGCTGAAGATCATGGTAACCGATGGCGGCGCCGGTCCCCTTGAGCACCACCTGAACGACCGGTGCGAGCGCCCGGTACGCGCCGCCATGCAGCTTTTGGTCGTAATCGGTGACCGCCTTTTCGCTTGCGGCGATGGTGAAGGAAAATTGCAGGATCGGGTTTTGGCCCGCGCCCTTGGTCAGGGTCAGGGGGTCGGGCTGGTAGGGGCCCAGCCAGCCATTCTCCCCGGTAATGAACAGCTCAAAGGCTTGCTTGAGGGGCGCTGCGTTGACTTCAGCGGCTTTGAGCGTCCCCAGCGTCAGGGTTACGGTCACCGTGCGCCGGCCTTCGCGCATACGGAGTACCGGGGCGGCCAGGGCAAAGCCGATCTGCGCGGTCGGCAGCCCGGCGTGGCCGAAGGGGTGCCACCTGGGTGCCGCCGGATCCAGGGGTGCCCCCAAGCCATCGGCTGAGTTGGCGACCGGTGCGGCCAGCACCCGGCCAGGGCCGGTGTCGTCGATCCGAAGGCTGCGGAGCGAGGCTACCCGGGCGGCGTTGATAACCGTGGTGCGGCTCGGGGCATAGAATAGTTCTTTTCCGATCGCATCTTTACCGGCCCAAAAGAGGTGATCCGGCCCGATCGTTATTGGCAGCGCCTTCTTTTTTAAGGCAAGCAGGAGGTGGACCCGATCGGGCAGCGCCTTTTTTTTGTCCAGGCGTAACACTTCCCGGAAGTAAAAATCAAGATGGCGGCCGGTGAATCGGTTGAGAACCTCCTGCGGGATTTTGTAAAGCTCGACCAAGGCAGCGAAGAGCGCCAGGTGGGGCTCGGTGTTGCCCGCAGTATGGGCCAGCACCGCTTGGATGGCATCGGCATCACCGGGAAAAAAGGGGGACCAGTCGCCCGCGGGGGTATTGCGGTCGCCGAAATAGGTGATGCCTGCCGCCAGCTTGTGGGTAAAGCGCCACAGCGCCGCATTCGTTTTTTCATCCACATCGGCATGGTGGATGCTTAATTCCCTGGGCATTCACGCGGTCTGGCTCTGGCCCGGGTGAAAAATCATGTTCTGGAGGATATCTTTTTCAGCCATGCCGCTCACTGTCCCGATGGTGCAAATTGCAGAGGCTTTTGATCTCAACGGTCCTGCGCATCTCGTTGCCGTCCGAGTTATAGAACGGGTACACCAGATTGAAGCGTGAGTTGGTGGCCCGCACCTCGTACTCGACGATGATGTTGATGGTGCCTTCGAGTTGGGCGTCAGCGTCCAGTTCCAAGGAGAGTAGGTTGATGCGGGGCTCGAAAATGAGAATGGCCGTCCGAACCCGGTCCTTGAGCAAGGTCTTCATGGTGGTGCTCAGGGAATCGAACAGCATCTCATGCAGGTCGATGCCGTACTGCGGGTTGAGGAACCGCTCGCCCATGGCCGTGCCAAGCAGGATACTCAAGCTGGCCCGGATGTCTGCTTCGTCCGCGGTCATGCGAACCGTGCCGGTCTCGCGGACGAATTCGGGCGGAAAGCTCCAGCCGGTACCGAGAAAGGAGGTCTGGGGAAGATCTGATCCGTGGTCGCTCATAGTTTGATCCGGAGGTGGTTTGTTTGTCGCTGTCGAGTAGTCGACCTCATGTCAGCCGATCAGTACCGTCGGTTCGCCGACCGCCGCCATGGCGCCGCAGAGGCAGCTGTCGGTGGTCCGTAGGGCCGGCAAGCCGCCGATCAGCACCGTCGTGCTGCCGGCGGGAAAGACGCTCGCTGTCGGTTGGTGACCGCTCGGGGGCAGAGAACAGACATGGGTGTCGCCGGCCACCGCCGCCGGCATTTGCCCAATCAATACCGTGGCCACGCCCGGCCCGACGATGGTGCCGCCATGATTGCTCACATCTCCTACCCGTGCTGCTGGCGGCATGGTGTCGCCTCCTGTCGCTTAGTTGATCTGGACCAGACTGCCTTTGATCTTGGTCACCCCGTTGCTTGACACCTCGGCCCCGGCGGTCCCCTCCAGCTTCAACTCCGTGCCGCCTTTGAGCGTCAGGGTGCCGGTTGCTTCCATCTTGCATTCGGTGCCGGCTTTAAGGGTGATCGCTTGGTCGCTGGTTAGGGTGATGCCGTCGGGGGTCATCTCCAGTTTGTTGCCGTTCTGGTCAACCAGGAGCAGGGATTTGTCCGCTTCGCTCATGGTGATCGCATTACCGGCCGGGGTTTCGAGTCGCAGGACCTTGGTGTCGTCGTTGAAAGCGAGCTGCATCCCCGAAC
>CAIMMA010000764.1 GCA_903842475.1 uncultured bacterium | reverse complement strand
TGTAGAATTCTTCGCTGCTCTGTTCGAGGATCAATCGCTTCATATTTTCACCTGTCGAGTGAGTTTTCTGGACAGGTGAATGCTGCAATATTTTTATAAAAATTTCAACAAGTTAATTGCTGAAAAAAGCTTTTTATACTGATGACTTCTCACTGAATCAGGCCTTTTTCCGTGGCGATGATTTTACCATTCAGGCTTTCCAGACCGATGATATAAGGGGCATCTTTACGGGCGTAGACTACCCATGGCGCTGTTAGGTAGGGTTTCGATAGGGCGAATTGTTGTTCTCGTTGCGGAGTGGGTGTCATGGTCGGCAAAAGGTCGTAATGCTGACGAGCTTCCATGACATCCTGCACCGCCTCTGGCCACTGGAGAGTGGCCGATATAAGTTCAACTTTGAATCCGAAGCGTTTGGCGGCAGCGAGAAGGTAATCAACAGACAGGCCCGCGGGGGTGGGCTTGGTGAACATGTAGGGCGGATAATCGGAAACGCGAACCCGTACTGTATGGTTTGCGGCAAGCCAGGCATGTTCTTCGGTGGTCAAGGTATTTGCCACCGGGTCTGCGGCCATTGAATTTGACGAACTGAGCTGGAGGCAAGCGAACAGGAAAAAACCGATCAATTGCATAATGCGCCTTGGCACCAAGCTGAATAAGGGGCAGGAGTTGATATGAAAAACTTCGACCATAGCTATATTATTAATAAAATTAGTTAACTATTCCCTTGATTGCAAGTCAACAGCCTTCCACTCAAGGTGAGCAGGAGATGAGATCTGTAAACTCAATTCCACTGAATAATACGCCCAAAGGTTTGCTCTGGTTTAAATTTGATTGTCTTGTTCTTGCGTACCGCTTTCATTCTTTACCTTTGCAAGCAATTCCGCCAAACTTTTCTTAGTTAAAGGTTTCATGATAAATCCTCTGATACCAGCTTGCTTTGCAGCCTCCTCGTCAACGAGGTTACTATAACCCGTACAAAGAATTATCGGTAAATGTGGTCGAATCTGCAGAGTTTTACGCGCAAGTTCAAATCCGGTCATTCTAGGCATGGTTTGATCGGTTACCAGGATGTCGAATTTTCCAGGATTCTCCTGGATGCGCTTGAATAAACGAGAGAAAGTATGGCGCCACCTGGTGTTAAAACTATTCTCATGCTCTGAGAATACCAGATCAGGAAAATATTGACAGATGATATCCAAAGATTTACGCCCCTGTTTTGGCCAATGATTTCGTCATGGATCGTACTCATGACAGCGAGTACCAAGATTTGCCGAAGACCGTGACGAAAGGGCTGTTTCGACAATTGAATATCTTTGGAAAGTTGACGGAGTTGCTGGTACCTATCTGGATCGGTGCATGCTCTTTGCTTACCTGCAAACAGGAGCCTGCCGCGACGAGTTGTTTCGGCCTCGATGGAGGGATGTTGATCTTTCCGGGCGCAACATGCGGTTATTGTGGCGCAAAAATGCTATCGGAGAGTGGAAAGAGCCATGGTTGCCGATCGGTGTCGATATCGAGTCGATGCTCGAAAAGCAGCTTCGAGTAAAGGGTTTGCTTGGTTTCGTCTTTACGTGGCAATCTGTTGATGGTAGAGGCAAGAGAATGCCGTACCTGTATCGGCAGCACTGGTTGAAAAAGTTGTGCGGGAAAACCGGAGTGAAGCAAAAAACAGCATGTGCACATGATTGGGTTGCAAATACCCCTCAACTATCCGACGTTTTTTTTGGCGGGCAAGATCGTGGAAGACATCACCCGGGTTCTTCCGGAGTTGTCCGTAAAGCGTTTTTCTCCGGTATTTCGGTATCCACACCACATGGTGCTTGCAATCCCATTTTGTGTGGCTTAAGCATAGTATGTCGTTAATGATGCCTCCTTTTCGTGACTTTAGCCGCACGCAATGGCGCCTTCAGTGTAAGCCTTGGAGCTAATGCAATGGTAGGAGAAAATATTAGAAGTATTACAGGTGCGAATAGCAATATTTCGTATAATTTTTAGGCGTTGTGACAAGGTACTGCTAAGGCTTATTTGCTGCCAACGGCAGAAGGGAACAGCCATGAATAATTGTCGTTTTATCGTGAATAGATTTTTTTTGAGTTTGCTGGTCATCGCTGCGTGCCATTCGACATGTTTCGCCGAAAATAAAATCAATAGCTATCGCCATGGGCCTGGACCTGGAACTGCAAGTGCAGCTGGAACGGGAGCTGGAGCTGGATATTTGGAGTGTGGAAAATATCTTGATGATCAAAAGCGTTCCAGAGATATTCCGCAATACGAACAATGGTCTTTGGGGTATATTTCAGGAAAAAATAATGCTCTTGGTAAGAATTTCGGTGTTAATGCCAGTATTATTGCTATAAGGGCGCATGTGGATAACTATTGTAATAAACACCCTCTCCATTTATATGCTGATGCAGTAGAGGATTTATATAAAGAAATGTCTAGAAAATAATCGGTGCATTTCTCTTTCGAAATGACCTATTTTTGACCTCTCGTAACTCCAGTTTTTGCAGGATACTGAATACCGGTGGCGGGTAGGGTAGGTTGCAACCAAGAGGAATTGCACGTGGCATCGAAATTATTCCCATAAATATATGCGGGTACTGAATTATGCAAAGAGCACTCATGATCAAGACCGTCCTGGCATTTCTCCTGACATTTCAGGTGAGTTTATGCCAAGCTGGAGTCACGAGTTACACCACATCTTGGAGTACTACCGTAACAACTAAGACGTCTTCAATATCGACCATTCGAAGGGGCGCCCACTCGCCTGCAACAAAAAACACGTCAAGATGTTCTATAGCCAACCCGATAATCGCTTCTACTGCCGATCCGGTAATCAGGAAAGTTGGCAACGGGAGTAATGATCATAATTGCGTTTTATATTTAAGACATCAGCGAGGAATTAAACTGCCATCTCAAGATCTCACTAGTTATGCTTCGAAATTATCGATTATTAATTCATCTGTTCCACAAGGGAAAAGTGTCGCAATCATTAAAACACCTGGAGGAAATGCAAGAGTAGGACACCTTGCTGAGGTAACAGGTCTGGAGCAAAAAGATGGAAAGGTGACAATGCAATTATCAGAAGCCAATAATCCTAATCGTGGATATTATGAACGTACGATATCGGGGAAAACTTTAGAGGATATACAAAAGAATGCAAATATAGTCGGATATTATGTGGAACCCCATGAAACCATCAAGGTTCCGGGCACCCAAAAATCGCGATATTTGTAACGCAAGTCTTCTTCCCGGATACCTTTCATCTAAAAATCAACCTAGCCATTACTCAGTGTATTTGTTCCCGGTGCGTGTATGGTGGGGGGAGGGGGCTTGGCGGATTGTTGTACGGCTGGACTCTTACCCCCCCCCCTATCGGTCAACCAATTCCGCCGAGTCTATTGGAAATATTAATAAAATTGCACCTGCTCCATTCTTCCATAACTAACACCGGTCGGCCTGGTGAAGAAGGCGAAAAAGGTTGGCGTCCCGAAGAAGATGCTGATAGCATTTCTCCTGCCTATGTTGAGGTTAAGGCAGGCGTTCTCGGACAAGAATCCGCCAAGACACCTGAGAACGTTCCTTTTGTCCTTCTCACATATCTTGCATATTTCCCTTGGTTTATCCATTGGTTATCTTGATCGGCCACCTTGTGACGAAGCATTTTTTGCGAGTCATCAATGCTGCAACTCGATTTCACCCCTCCATTAATGAGGCATCTTTATGGATACGTTTGCAAAAGAGAACCTGATTTATGAATATAATTGGTCTCGGTACGAAAAAAATGATCCCAGAATTTCTGGGATTCCAGACGCTACGGAGTTCAACAGAAAAGAAGGTGAGGAAGTCTTCTATATTATCAACCACCTAGCCGACCACGTGGCATGGGATGTGGGCAATTTTGCGCGTAAAGTAGAGCAATTGATCCATGACCGGCTCCCTCAAGAAATAACGTCTCAAAAGGATGCAATCGAGTGGATTAGAGAGAACTGGAAGAATCCCTCAGTGATTTAAATTATGCTTGGGTTGCTTGTGTTCCGTCGGGTTTATTAGTCTCAAACAAGGTCAAAACCTCCGCCTTTAGGCGGATAGTATTTATGATAGTGCATATTCTGGTTGCGGCTCCACTGGCTGCCATTGTCGGTGTCGTGCATAAGAAATTATATCGAAAACGCTTTCTTCCTACTGTAACCGACGCAGACCTCGATCGTCTGGCACGAAACCCTTGGGCAAAGTCCTTGGGCAAGTGGCACCGGAACACCAACCCCTGAAGACCACGTCGATTCATCCGGCAACGAGCTATTGATCGGACCCGTCGTTTATTTCCCATTTGGGCCCGCAGCTTGTCTGCCAGAGCAGGCAGTTACCCAATCACGCAATGCCACTGCCAAAAAAATCCCATCCGCAGGTTCCAATCGGCTTTAATCATTTGTACCGCATGAAACCAAAGAGATCGGAAAAGGGTCATATATAACCACCGGTTAAATGTGACCTTTTTTCATATTCACCAACAACAATCCGGCAAACGATTGTACGGATATTTATCTCATTAAATCATAATGATGGCCAGTGTAACGCCGAGCGTTGAGGAGCTGGATCAAAGATTGCACCCAAGTAAATACCGACGCTATCGCTTGCATAGCCGCACATTGTGCCAGGATTCTTTGCCAGACAAGCTGTTCTCGAAAAAATCAGGATAGATTTCACGTCGCAATACGAGGAGACGCCATGAAAAAGAAGAACAGCGAAAGCGATTTCTTAAGTGCATTGACGATCCGGACAAAAAAATGGAAATTTAGCAATGCGGATTTGCAAGAGGGGAAT
>CAIMMA010000763.1 GCA_903842475.1 uncultured bacterium | reverse complement strand
CATGGGAGCCGTGGCCGTTATCGTCGTTGGCGGAGCTGATGCCGCTGACATACGAAATGCCGCCCGCGACGTAGAGTTCGGGATGGGTCTTGATCCCGGTCATCAATTCGAGCCGACCGGCGGGCAGTTTCAGCCGTTCGTACAGTGGCTGGAGGCGCTCTTCAATATCGTTGGAAGATAAAATGATTGGCGGCAGGACAGAGCCGAAATCATGCAGACAGACATTGGAATACCGCATCAGCGAACAAGCGCTCCTCGCATCCTTGCAAATTCTTTCAAAGGGGCCGGGGACCATGAAAACCCGGTAGCCGCACCCAGCCTCAGCTCTTCGGTATTCTAAAGTTGTTGGCCCAGGCAATCAGCAGGGCAGCCAGGGCCAGATCATCCATGACCCCGAAGACCGGCACCCATTCGGGGATCAGGTCATAGGGCGACAGGGTGTAGAACAAACCGAGTCCCAGCACGATTTTGACCGCTATCGGAGTGGTTGGCGACAGGAACACGTTCTTGGCGTGGAGCACCATCTCCCACAAACGGGCGAGCAAGGGTAACGGCGGCATCACGCCACCGTTTTGCCGACAATATGGGCATCGAAATAATTCATGCCCATACCGGCGTCCACCACCAGGCACTGACCGTTCATGCCTGAGGCGCGCGGGGAAAGCAGGAATGCCGCCACATTGGCAGCCTCCTGGGTTTGCACGGCTTTTTTGCGCAGCGTCGCCTGTTCGGCGAACAGATAACTCTCGACGTACCCGGGAATGCCGGCGGAAGCCGAGGTCTTGAGCAGGCCGGGGCAGACCGCATTGAAGCGGATCTCTGAAAAAGCGGAAAAGCTCTTGGCCAGAAAGCAGAGCGAACTCTCCAGGGCCGCTTTGACCGGACCCATGTAGCCGTAATTCTCGGCGGCCATGCGGGTGGAGGAAATGGAAATGGTCACCAGCGAGGCCTGTTTGGCCAGCAGTTCCTTGAAATGATTGGCAATGGCAATGAACGAAAAACAGGAGATATCCATGGCCTGGAGGAAATCTTTTTTCGGGGTCTGATGGAAAGGCCGCATGCCATCGGCGTAGTTGGCAAAAGCAATGGAGTGCACGATCCCGTCGATGGGTCCCGTTATCCGGCGGCTAATTGCATCCCGGACCCGGATGATGTTTGCTTCCTCTTCAACATCACAGCAAAAAACAAGGCTATCGGGAAAAAGCTTGGCAGCCGTCGCCGCCCGCTGCTCGCTCCGGACCACATGGATCACCGTGGCCCCGGCCTCGATCAGAACCCGGCCGATACTGCAGGCCACCGATTTTTTATTGGCCAGGCCAAAAATCACAATGCTGCGCCCTTCCAGACCGAGAAAACTCACCTACGCCCCCTTCTGCGCACAGGCGAATTCCACCTGCACCGCCACTTTACCGTCCACCCGGACCTTGCCTTTCAGCAGCCAGGCCGGCCCCAGCCGTTCCACCAACGTCGCCGAGATCTCCAAAGTATCGCCCGGACGAACCTCGCGCTTGAATTTCGCCCCCATAATTCGGGTCAGCACCGGCACCGAGGGGGCGGTATTGGCGGCCATCGCCGGATCACGGTGCATCAATTCGCCAATCAACAGGGCACCGGCCTGGAATACGGCTTCGCAGAGCAGCACCCCGGGCATCAAAGGATATCCGGGATAATGGCCCTGGAAAAGCTCCAGATCTTCAGGCACCACCTTTTCGGCCCGGATGGTCTCACCCGACACTTCCAGGACCCGGTCGAGCCAAAGAAAGGGCGGGCGATGGGGGATCCGGTCGAGGATAAATGTATCGACCATGCCATCTCTCACAAGCCGCCGGTGATCTCCAGCACCGCACCGTTGATATAGGCTGCGCGTTCACCGCACAAAAACAGGACCGCGTCCGCCACCTCGACCGGCGTCCCGAAACGACCGGCCGGCACCATCTTCTTGTATTCCTTGATCTGCACCTCGGGAAGGTCGTCGATAAATCCAGTGCTGATGAACCCGGGCGACACGCAATTCACCGTGATCTTGCGCTTGGCCACCTCCTTGGAAAGCGATTTCATCAGTCCGATCTGGCCTGCCTTGGAGGCGGCATAGTTGCTCTGCCCCGAAAAGCCGAGATGGCCCATGGGCGACGTGATAAAGACGATCCGTCCGTATTTCTGCTTCATCATCAAGGGCACCGCGAACTTGGAAAGAATATAGCCGCCGGTCAGATTGACATCCAGCACCCGTCGCCAATCCTCCTCCTTCAGCATGGCCAGCACCCCGTCCCGGCGGATACCGGCGTTGTTCACCAGGATGTCCAGGGTATCGAACTCGTCCTCCAGCTCGGCAAAACAGTCGGCCGCTGCCTGGTAATCGCTCACATCCAGGTGACGCAGCTGCAGGCGCGAGCCGCAATGCGCCTGCTGAACTGCCAAGGCATCGGCAGCCTGCCGGTTACCGCCGTAGAGACCGATAACCGTGGCCCCTTGGGCGAGCAATGCTTCGGTGATCGCTTTACCGATGCCGCGGGTCGCCCCGCTGACCACCGCTTTTTTTCCTTCGAATGCAAGCATATGCCATCAACCTCCGTACTTACGACCTGGGTTTACTGCCCGTTCCGGTATCGGCCGACAAGGCACCACCGGACCACAGAAGATAGATAAGCGCCTAACTCCGCAAATAGCTGTCGACATCGTTGGCGACAATCACGCCGTAATTGATCGCGCCCAGCCAGCCGCTCATGATGATACCGACACTGCCGACATGAAAAAGTCCGTCGATCTGCTTGTGCAGCGAGCGGGAAATGTCGAGCCCCTCGAACTTGGTGCCGAACGAGGTGCCCTTGGTGTGCAGGGTGTAGCGATGGAAGGTGCGGGGGGTGGCCGACTCGATGGTGTCCACCTTGGCGCGAACTCCGGGGACATAGCGCTCCAGATCATTGAAACAGCGTTCGATCATCGCTTCCTTGGCCTGCTGGTAAGCATCCGGGGAAAGCTGCGCCCAGTCATCATAATCGGCGTTCATCGAAGCGACAATGGTATAATCGGGCGGCGCCTGGGGCCGGGTCTTGGGATAATACACCGAAAAGGTGCGGCTTTTGGTGTCCATCCGGCGCATCTCCTCCGAGGAAAACTCCTCGGCCGTCGAGGTAAAGAGGAGGTCGCCGATATCGCCGATGGACTCGCCCTTGCGAATCCCGAAATAGACCTGGCAACTCGAATTGTTAACCTCCACCTTGCTGAAACGGCCAAGAAAGTCATCGGCAAACTGTTCCGGCCCCACCAGATTGTCGATGGTGTTGGTGATCCCTGCATTGGAAATCACGGCCCTGGCCCGAATCTCCCGACCCTTGACCACCACGCCGCCGGTCACCCCTTTATCGACCAGAATCCGTTCCACCCGCGCCCCGGTGCAGAGATCCACCTGCTTGTCCAGCAGCTCCGCCGCCATCAAGCCGATCAGTTTGTCGGTCCCGCCTTCGAAGGTAAACACGCCCCGGTTCATGAAATTGGAAAAAACGATGCCGTAGGTGATCGCCGGTTCGTCCAGGGTTGAGCCATTGGCATAGGTAATGGGTTCCATCAGCAGCCGGTGGATATCGCTGCGGCCCGGAAAAAAACGGGCGAACAGTTCCCTGGTGGTCAGCCGCTGGTCGTCATAAAAATTCATGGCGCCGACCGTGGCGAAAAAATCCTCAACCACGGCTTGACGAACCCCGAACCGTTCCTGGAGGATACGGATAAAATCGTTTTTACTGAAAGTGGTGGTTAACGAAAATTGCGGGTTATCAAAAACAATGCCGGTCAGCTGGACGATGGAATCGCGGATGGCCCGACCCCAGTATTTTTTGCAGGTCTTGACCATGCCGTAGGGAAATCCGTGCAGGGAGACGTCAAAGATATGGCCGCCCCGCTTGAACCAGGTGGCTAAGCCTCCCAACTGAATGTGATGTTCCAGCAACAGGACGCTGTGCCCGGCCTCAGCCAGCCGGTTGGCGCAGGTCATGCCGCCCAGCCCGGAGCCGATCACCACCACATCGTATTTGGACTGGACCTGCTCCAGCGGCGTGTATTGCATTGCTATCGATCCCGTCTCATTGGAGGAGGTGCCGGTTAACCACGGTAATGCCGCTCAACATCGCCCCGACAATCCCCAGATACCCCTGGTCCGTACCGGCGATGAACAGGTTGGGCCAAGGGGTCAGCCCGTCCCTGATTTTGATCGCACTGCCGTAGACCGCCCCTTGAGCCTTGCGGGTAAAGCGCTCGATGGTCAGGGGGGTAAAACTGTCCTGATATACAATGGACTGGTGATAATTCCCAATTATTTCCTCGCTGGCCAAGACGGAGGCGCCGGTCCATTGCTGCTTCATGGGGCCATAGGCCGCAGGCGCGAGTGCTTTCCAGCGTGGGTGACTGGCCGGGTTGGTGACCCGAATCTGCATCAACTCAGCAGGAGGTTGCCCGGCAAAATTCTCGGGGAAACAGATAACCCCCCAGGAGGTATCAAGCAACGAGTCCGGACGCCGATAGCTGAGGGTGGGTTGATGGTGATAAAAAATAATAGTACGGTCCCGACTAAGCCCTGTTGCCAGCGTCTGGGGCAGGAAGCTGATGGTTTCCATGAAACTCATCCGGCCGCTGTAGCGCTCGACATCGGCATCCCAGCCGGACAGCCGAATGGTTTCGGGAATCCCGGCGGTGGAAAGGACCGCCTCGGCGCTCAACGTTTCGCCGCTTTCCAAGCGAACCCCCTGCACCCGCCCTCCCCGAACCACAATTTCAGCAGCCGGAGCACGATAGCGTAGCTCGCCGCCGTATTCGAGGTACTGGCGGACCAACTGGGCAAGAAACTCCCGCATGGTCCCGGAAGGCCGAAAGAACCCCTCCTCAAACACCGCCCGAAACATAATGACAAACTGGGCCAGGTCCATGTCGTGTTCTTCGGCATTGCCGTAGACCATCAGCGGCAGGAGCAGCATGTCCGCCAATCGCGAATCCCGGAGGTGGTCAGCCAGGAATTGCCGGGTGGAACGCCAAGGCGAGGGGGCGAAGGGGTCGTAGAGAGCGATCAGCTGTTTGAGCCGACGAAACCGATCGATACTGGCGGGAAAAGCCCGGGCGATATCATCCTCGAGGACGGCGGGGTCATTGGTAAACACCAGCGATTGCCCGCAAAAACGGATTTCAGAACCGATCTGTTCCTGCAGTTGAAACTGTTTACGGGAGAGGTGCAATTGACGGAACAGCCGGTTGAGCGGGGCATGTTTATCGCCCGGGCCGGCACAGTTGGTCATGGCATGCAGACCGGTTTCCAGCAGATGCCCCTGTCGGGTATAATAGGAGTTGAGGCCGCCGGGCAGCGTATGTTGTTCGAGGATCAGCGTTTTTCTGCCAAAACGGGCGGCGCGAATCCCCGCCGCTATTCCCGACAGGCCGCCGCCAATGATAATGAGCTGGTACTCAGCCATGGGTGCATGAACTACCGGCGAACCAAGGGGTGTTCGCGTCCGGCAAAGAATTCCTGGTGCGAAGAATCAGACGTCTTTGAGTTTGGGTTCGAGATAGGTAACGCAACTGGAGAGGGTCGCCAACTGCGGATATTCGTCTTCCGGGATCTGCAGCTTATATCGTTTCCGCAACTCCATGACAATATCAAGGAAATCCATGGAATCCAGATCCAACTGGTCCCGCAGGGGGGCATCGGCATCGAGGGCGGAAAAATCGGCTTCCTCATCAATATCTTCTATGATTTCAAGGATAACATCCTTGATTTCGTCACTGGTCATACTTCAGTTCCTCTATATAAAAAACAATGATTCTTGTTAGAATTCAGCGAAAGTTGAGAGAAATACCATACCCGACTTCACTTCGCCACAAATCTCTCAACGATCACCACGGAATTTATCCCCAGCATCCCAAAAGAATTATTGAGAATGGCGTCGACCTGCTCGAGTTGCTGGGGCGTGCCGGCGACCAGACCGGGCAGTTCGCATTCCGGATCCAGGTTGTCAAGATTAATGGTGGGATGGATCAAACGATCGGTGAACGAGGGCAGGTTGCCGGCCAGTTCAAGCACCCCGGCGGCGCCCATGGCATGGCCGATGCTGGACTTGGTGTTATTGATCCGGACCAGGGGGCAATCGGCAAAAGTTTCGCGAACGGCCTTGCACTCCTCGATATCGCCCTGCTTGGTGCCGGTGGCGTGGGTATTGACCAGGGTAATGTCGGCGGGTCGCAGATCCGCCCGTCGCAGTGCCTGCTCCATGCATTGGCGCTGTCTGGGTCCGTGGGGCAGAACAAAATCCTTGGCGTCCGAGTTCATGGCGTAGCCGGTGATCTCGCCGTAGATCTTCGCTTCCCGGGCCAGGGCACGATCCAAGCGCTCCAGGGTGAAGACGCAGCCGCCTTCGGAGATGACGATGCCGTTGCGGTCCCGATCAAAGGGCCGGCTGGCCTGGGTGGGGTCCGCATGCTCGGCCAAGGCTCCCTGGGAGCGAAAACTGGCGAAGATGCCAAAGGAACCGACACACTCGGAAAGCCCCCCGCAGAGCGCCAGGTCGACCTCGCCCAAGCGCAGCATCTGCACCCCCTGGATCAGGGCGGCATTGCCGGCGGCGCAGGCCGCACCGATGGCGTAATGCGGGCCGGTGATGCCGAAGTTCATGGTGATCTCGCCGGCGGGATTATTGAGCACGGTCCGAGGATTATGATGGTGGGTCCAGTAGTCGACATTGTTGTGGTACTGGCCGATGTTGTAGACCTCGTTCTCGGTTTCGACGGTGCCGTGTTCGGTCAGGCCGATATAGACACCGGTGGCAGCCCGTTCATATTCGGAAAAATCGATGCCCGCATCCTGCAAGGCCTCGCCGGCACAGTAGACGCCGATACAGCCGGCGCGGGTGCCGCGGTTGTTTTCCCGCTTTTTACGGTAGCGGGTCTCGGCAAAGGTGCAGCGCCCGGCGGGATGGGTGCCCATGTACCGGAGGTCGATGGTGGAAACCCCGCTCTTGCCGGCCAGGAGGTTGGCACGGAACTCGGTCAGGCTGGCTGCACCCGGCGCGGCCAGGCCGACCCCGGTGATGACGATACGCTGGTTGGCCAGGGGTGGCTTCATCTGCTCAGAGCGCCGCATTCGAATTCGCCGCCAGCGCCTGGACAATACCGACCACTTTCCCCACCGCTTCATCAAGTTTATCGAACATGGGGCCGCCGGCCTGCGCCATATCCGGCCGGCCGCCGCCCTTACCGCCGACAATGGCGGCTACCCGGCTGACCAGATCCCCGGCCTTGACCCGGTGGTGATGCTCTTTGCTGACCATGGCCAGGAGCGCGGCCTTGCCTTCGAATTCCCCGCCCAGGACGATGACGCCGCTGGGCATTTTATCACGAATTTTGTCGCCGATCTCCCGCAGCGTTTTGGGCGAGTTGAGCGGTACCTTGGCGGCCAGCACCGATATCCCCTCGACCTCGACCCGGGCGGCTAGCAGCTGGTCAAGATTGGAGAGCGCCATGACCGCATTCAGGGACTCGGCCTGTTTTTCCAACTCCTTCTGCCGCTTCAGCAATCCCTGAATCTTTTCCACCGCACCATCAATCGGCCCGGAGATCGCGGCGCTGATGGCCGCGGTCTGGCGGGCGGTCTCCTGGACCCAGTGGACCGCGCCCGCACCGGTGACCGCCTCGACCCGACGAACCCCGGCGGCAATGCCGGTCTCCATGGTGATCTTGAAAAAGCCGATGTCGCCGGTGCGGCGGGCATGGGTGCCGCCGCAGAGCTCCTTACTGAAGCCGCCGATGGTCACCACCCGCACCTCGTCGCCGTATTTCTCGCCGAACAGGGCGGTGGCCCCTTCGGCGATCGCCTCTTCCCGCCCGAGCAGGGCGGTGTCGACCGGCGCATTGCGGCGAATCTGGGCGTTGACGATCTGCTCAATGGTGAAAATCTCGCCCAGGGTCAGCGGCGAGAAATGGGTGAAGTCAAAACGCAGGCGATTATGATCGACGGCGCTTCCGGCCTGTTTGACGTGATCGCCCAGCACCTTTTGCATCGCCGCCTGGAGCAGATGGGTGGCGGTATGGTTGAGGGCGGTATCGGTTCGCCGATCCGCCACCGTCAGCTCCACCCGGGTGCCGACCGCCAGCGCGCCTTGCGCCAGTTGCCCCTGATGGAGGATCAGGCCATCGACCGGGGCAAAGGTTTTCTCGACCACGAAGCGCCCGCCTGGCCAGGTGATTTCGCCCTGATCGCCGATCTGACCGCCGGATTCGGCATAAAACGGGGTCTGCCCGCAAAACAGGCGTAACGACTCGCCGGCCCTGGCCTCGGCCACCAGCTGTCCGGCCTCGTTGATCAGCCCTTCCACCGCGGAGACGCCCTGGGTGGTTCCATAGCCGATAAACTCGGCCTTCTTTCCCTGGGAAGCCAGCTCGACGATCCCGGCTTCGAGGTGATCGACATCGCCGCCCTTCCACGACCGGCGCGACTGTTCGCGCTGCTGTTCCATGGCCCGGGAAAAGCCGGGTTCGTCGAAGGCGACCCCTTTTTCGATGGCGATGTCACGGACGATATCCACGGGGAAACCAAAGGTGTCGTAGAGCTTGAAGATGAAATCACCTGAAATGATGGCCTGATCGCCGTGCTCTTTTTTCAGGTGGCGGATCTCCTGGTCGAGCTTGTTGAGGCCGTGGTCCAGGGTCTCGCCGAAGCGCTGCTCCTCGTTGGTCACCACCTTGGCCAGCAGTTCACGGGTGTCGTTGAGATGGGGATAGGCCGCATGCATCCGCTCGGTCACCAGGGCGCAGACCTGGTGGAAAAATGCGTGCAGCCCCAGGGCGCGGCCGTAGCGGATGGCCCGGCGCATGATTCGGCGCAACACATACCCCCGCCCCTCATTGGAGGGCAGGACGCCATCGGCCACCAGAAAGGTGGTGGCCCGGGCGTGATCGGCGATCACCCGCATGGAGATGTCGTCTTCCTTGTGCTGATGATATTTTTTCCCGGCCATCTCGGCAATAAAGTCGATGATCGGCACAAACAGATCGCAATCGAAGTTGTTGAATTTCCCCTGGAGCACCGCCGCCACCCGTTCCAATCCCATACCGGTGTCAATGGAGGGTTTGGGCAGCGGCGTCATGGTGCCGGTTTCGTCCCGGTAGAACTGCATGAACACCAGATTCCACAGCTCCAGAAACCGATCGCAATCGCAGCCCAGAGCGCATTCGGGGCGACCGCAGCCAACCACCGCACCCTGATCGATGTGAATCTCGGAGCAAGGACCGCAGGGACCGGTATCGCCCATGGCCCAGAAATTATCCTTTTCACCCAACCGAACGATGCGCCCCTTGGGCAAGCCCTCGACCTTTTCCCACAACTGGTAGGCTTCGTCATCGTCTTGATACACCGAAACCCAGAGTTTAGCGGGATCGATGCCCAGCTTGACGGTGAGAAATTCCCAGGCAAAAGCGATAGCCTCTTTTTTAAAATAATCGCCAAAGGAAAAATTGCCCAGCATCTCGAAAAAGGTATGGTGACGGGCTGTGTAGCCGACGTTTTCCAGGTCGTTATGCTTGCCGCCCGCCCGAACGCTGCTTTGGGCGGTGGTCGCCCGGACATAGGGCCGGGTCTCCTCGCCCATGAACACCTTTTTAAACTGCACCATGCCTGAATTGACGAACAGCAGGGTCGGATCATCATGGGGCACCAGCGACGATGCGCTCACCCTGGTGTGGCCTTTGCTCTCAAAATACTCAAGAAAACATTGTCTTATTTGGTCACCGGTCATTGCGTCTCGATAGCGTTGATTGTTGGGGGGATGGGCCGCTGCCTGGGTTTGTCCAGCTCTAAGCCGAAGTCATCTGCCAGATGCCGCTGGGATTGTGCAACAAAAAGGATGGACTCCAGAAGGCTGACGAAAAAATATTTATGATACCATGAAATAAAATGTTGCAAAGAAAAAATACCATTTCAAACCTCTGATTAAAAAAAAACAGACGGAACGCCTGGGCATTCCGTCTGCTCGTTAATCAGTTGCGGGGCTTTGATTGATCAGGGCGAGTACTGCCCTTCCGGCCCCACCCTGCTGGAGTTGTTCAACCCTCTTCCGGTCCGCCCATCTGCTTTTTGGCATCGACCAGCTGATCGACCACCGACGGATCGGCCAGGGTTGAGGTATCGCCGAAATCCTTAAAATCGTTGGCAGCAATCTTACGCAGAATCCGACGCATGATCTTGCCCGACCGGGTCTTCGGCAGCCCCGGCGCCCATTGAATCACCTCGGGGGTAGCGATGGGACCGATCTCGGTGCGGACATGCTTACGCAGTTCCGCCCGCAGCTCCTCGCTCTCCTCGGCCCAGGACATCAGGGTAACATAGGCAAAAATGGCCTGTCCCTTGATGGGATGGGGCATGCCGACCGCGGCCGCCTCGGCCACCGCCTCATGGGAGACCAGCGCAGATTCGATCTCGGCGGTCCCCAGACGGTGTCCGGAAACATTGATGACGTCATCGAGACGACCCATGATCCAGAAATAGCCATCCTCATCCTTACGGGCGCCATCTTCCGGGTCATAGGTGTCGGCGTACCGGCTGAAATAAGCCTTTTTGTACCGTTCCGGATTGCCGAACACCCCGCGCAGCATTCCCGGCCAGGGTTTGCGGATAACCAGATGCCCGCCTTCGTTGGGCCCGGCCTCCTTGCCTTCTTCATTGTAGATGGCCGCATCGATGCCCGGCAGCGGCAAAGTGGCGGAGCCGGGTTTGAGCGGCGTGACATACGGCAGCGGTGAAATCATGATGCCGCCGGTCTCGGTCTGCCACCAGGTATCGACGATCGGCAGTTTTTCCTTGCCGATATTGATATAATACCACATCCAGGCCTCGGGGTTGATCGGCTCGCCCACGGTACCGAGGATGCGCAGACTGGACAGATCCCATTGCCGGGTCGGCTCGACCCCCTCCCGCATCAATGCCCGGATGGCAGTCGGTGCGGTATAGAAAATATTGACCTTGAATTTTTCGACGATTTTCCAGAAACGGTCCGGCGCCGGATAGTTGGGCACCCCTTCGAACATGATGGCGGTGGCACCCAGTCCCAGCGGACCGTAGAGGATATAGCTATGGCCGGTGATCCAGCCGAGATCGGCGGTGCACCAGTAGACATCGTTGTCCTTGAGATCAAAGACCCATTGGGCGGTGTGCATGGCGTAGGTGAGATAGCCGCCGGTGGTATGAACCACGCCCTTGGGCTTGCCGGTGGAACCGGAGGTGTAAAGGATGAACAGCATATCCTCGGAATCCATGGATTCGGGCTCGCAGAATGAGGAGATGCCCTTGGCATGGACTTCCCGATGCCACCAGCAGTCGCGCCCTTCCTTCATCTCCACCTCATTGCCGGCCCGTCGCACCACCACGCAGGTCTCGACGCTGGGGCAGGTCTCCATGGCCACATCGGCGTTGGGCTTGAGCGGAATGGCCTTGCCGCCGCGCAACACCGCATCGGCGGTGATTAAAACCTTCGCATGACAATCCTCGATCCGGCTCTGCAGGGCAATGGCCGAGAAACCGCCGAACACCACCGAATGAACCGCACCCAAGCGGGCGCAGGCCAACAGCGAGATGGCGAGTTCGGGCACCATCGGCAGATAAATCGCGACGCGATCACCTTTTTTCACCCCTTTCTTGCGCAATACATTGGCAAATCGGCAGACCTCGTCGTGCAGGGTCTGGTAGGTGTAGATTCTGACGTCTTCCTCGGGCTCGCCCTGCCAGATAATGGCCGCTTTGTTGCGTCGGCCGTCGGTGAGATGCCGGTCAAGACAGTTGGTGGAAACATTCAGCTTGCCGTTCAGGAACCATTTGACCTCGGGAATGGACAAATCACACTCCATCACCTTGTCCCATTTTTTATCCCAGGTTACCAATTCCTCGGCTCGCTCGGCCCAAAAGCCATCGGGATCTTCCATGGAATGCGCATAGGCTTTTTTATATTCTTCCATCGACTTCACCCAGGCCTGTTCGCGCCCCTGGACAGGTGGCTGAAACACTTTTCCTTCGGCCAAAAAACTGGTGATTTTATCTTCCATTGCACTCATAAGAATCCCCCCTCAACGAAAAAACCGCTTTTACAGTTACCCATGCTACCCATGT
>CAIMMA010000762.1 GCA_903842475.1 uncultured bacterium | reverse complement strand
GGATATGCCGCTGAAGAAGCGCTCGGGCAAGACCTGCACAAATTATTGGTTCCTAGTCAGTATTATGAAAAATTTTGTTCGGGTTTTCCCATGTTTTTGCGTACCGGCCAGGGCGCTATTATGGGTAAAAACCGAGAGGTGATTATAAAACATAAGAATGGCCAGGAATTCGAGGGCGAGATTTCACTGTCCTCGACCATGCTGGCTGGTGAATGGCATGCCGTAGGCATATTCCGCGACATTACCGAACGAAAACAGCTGAATGCAACCCTCCGCAAGCTTTCCGTTGCAGTAGAGCACAGCCCGGTAGCCATCGTCATAACCGACCTGAAGGGGTGCATCGAGTACGTTAATCCCAAATATTGCCAGATAACCGGGTATGCATCCGATGAGGTGCTCGGACAGAATCCGCGCATGTTTAAAGGGCCGACCCATTCGCAGGAGTATTATAGCGACATGTGGCACACCATCCTTTCCGGCAAAGAATGGTATGGGGAAATTCATAACAAGCGTAAGGATGGCAGCCTGATCTGGCTCATGTTATCCATATCCCCCATCTTGGATATGAACGGCGTCATTACCCATTTTGTTGCGGTCCTGGACGAAATTGAAAAGCAGAAGCAACTGCAGCTTGAACTGGCCAATATTGCGCAGTTGGAAAAGAGCGCTCGTGACCAGGCTGAACAGGCGAGCAGTGCCAAGAGTGATTTTCTGGCCAACATGAGCCATGAGATCCGAACACCTCTCAACTCAATTATTGGCATGACGGATCTTCTGGCTGAAACCAGCCTTGATAATGAACAATCCAGATATCTCTCGGTTGTCCAGACCTCGGGCGTAACTTTGCAGGGGCTGATTGAAGATATTCTCGATCTCTCGAAGATCGAGGCCGACAAACTGCTCCTGGAAGTTGTGCCTTTCAGTCTGCAGGCCTGTCTCCAGCAGGTAGTTGACATTACTTCGGTTACATCAGCCGCCAAAAAAGTGTCGTTTTCGTTGTCGGTGCCTCCTGAAATACCAGACTGGCTTATGGGTGATTCTCAGCGGTTGCAGCAGATTCTGATTAATCTGGTGGGGAACGCCATCAAGTTTACCGATAGCAGCGGCAGTGTCAATTTGCAGGTGGAACCGATCCAAAGGCTCCAGGCCGAAATACAGATCAGGTTTTCTGTAACCGACACAGGTATCGGTATAGCGCCGGAAAAATTGGGCAGTATCTTTGAAAATTTCACCCAGGCGGATTCATCAACCACCCGGAGTTATGGAGGCACTGGACTTGGTCTGGCAATCTCCCGGGACCTTGTGGAAATGATGGGAGGAGCGCTCAGCGTTGAAAGCACTTTTGGGTCAGGGAGCTGTTTTCATTTCACCCTATCGTTTGCCATTGTCACCGAGACAGCCGAACCGCCTCCGCCGGAATCACTGCTCGTCCAACAGCAAAGCAGGCCGCTGTCCATCCTGCTTGTCGACGATAACGAGGCGAACCGGACGGTGCTGACCGCCTACTTCCGGCGCACTGATCATGCGGTCGAGACTGCGGTTGATGGAG
>CAIMMA010000761.1 GCA_903842475.1 uncultured bacterium | reverse complement strand
TGGCCAGCGAATCACTCTTTTTCCTGCCCCTGCCATTCTCCTTTCTTGATCAAGGCTATCTCCTGGTCAATGCCGATCATCCCCAGAATGCTTCGGAAGAAAACCCCGGAGCGGCGGAACAAACGGCGCAGCGTTTTGAACTGCACCTGCAACTGGAAGGCTTGGGAAACCTGCAGATAGACCTGCACCAAAGCGAGGGTGGCATCACTTTAAAATTCTTGGCGGAGGATAGCGAGCGGGCGAAATTTCTCGCCGGTTTCCGTACGGAACTCGGCCATTGGTTGACGGCAGTCGATCTGGAATCGGCCCAGTTTCTGGTCGGCGCCAAAGAGCCGGCAAAAACCTTGCTTGAAAAAATAATCCATGGCGCCACCGGCATGGTCGACACCCGGGCCTGAAAGGATTGCACCGGAGGGAAATAGCTTGGAAACTGAAAAGCCCACAAAGAAAAAAGCGGTGGCCCTGCTGTATGACGCCAATAAATCGAGCGCGCCTAAAATCGTGGCCAGCGGCGCCAATCTGATTGCCGATAAAATAATAGCCCTGGCCATCGAGGCGGGAGTACATATCAAGGAAGACCGGGACCTGGTGGAATTGCTCGCCAAGGTACCGGTGGGCGAAGAAATACCGGCTGAATTATATCAGACCATTGCCGAGGTGCTGGCCTTTGTGTATTCGGTGAACAGCAAATACAAAGAAAAGCTGGCCACGGCGGACAAGAGCAAACGTTAAGACCACCTTGGTGCCCGAACATCTTCTGCCGCAAAAGACCTCACAAAATACATTCCCTTGCAAATACCATTGCTGAACAGTGACAGTGGCGCGATCAACCTACCGTACCATTGCGCAGCCTCTGTTTAAGCAGGTAGAACCATAAAAAAAATATAACCAAAAAAAACCGCTTCATATATCATTTTTTCTAGCGTATACTCTTGTTATCTGAAAAGAGGTGGCGAAGATACCCTTGAAAAAATTTGTTTTTTTTACAAATTCTATTTCTAACTCTATTCCGGGAAAAACGTCGGCTTTTTTTCGCCATGAAACCCGCCCCAAAATGTTCGCCTTTAACAACTTATTTGATGCAGACGAGGTAGCAATATGAACTATGGAGTTGTTAGCCAGGAACAGCTTGAAAGAATAGATGAAATCCTGACTGAAAAGCTCATAAAAATCGGTGTTGATTGCGTTATCATCATCGATATGGCCGGCAATATCATTACCGCCAAAGACAACGGGACGTCAAAATACGACGTCTACTCTTTTGCCGCGCTGGCGGCCGGTAATTTCGCCACCGTGGACGCCATGGCCAAACTCGTCGGCGAGCAGGAATTTTCTTTGCTGTTCCACAAGGGCACGGAATGCAATATTCATTTCTCGAAAATCGACGACGAACTCTTGTTGATCACCATGTTCGGCAAAAGCATATCCCTGGGCTTTCTTCGCCTCAATGTCGTCGAGACGATCGAACGCATTAAAAAAATCTGGTCCCGCAAATAGCCGGCGCCACCGGTTGCAGCGTCAGGCTACCTTTTCGGTTCCCTGACGCGATACGTTCAACAGGCAGCAGGAGATTATTTTGAGTTTTGTAAATCTCAGAGAAAAAATAGTGCAAGTGAAAATTGTCTATTACGGCCCCGGCCGTGGCGGCAAAACCACCAATCTTGAATACATCAACCGAAAGTTCTCTAAACAGATTCAATCCGAAATGGTCAGCCTCAAGACCCATGGCGACCGCACCCTGTTCTTTGATTTCCTGCCCTTCAACATGGGCCAGATCAAGGGCTATGAGTTAAAAATCCAACTGTACACCGTCCCTGGACAAGTCAAATACAATGCCACCAGAAAGCTTGTGTTGAAAGGTGTCGACGGCATTGTGTTCGTTGCCGATGCCCAGGAACAGATGAGAGAGAAAAACATTCGCTCGCTCAACCAGTTACATGAGAACCTGACGAGTTATAAGGAATCCATATTCCGGCTCCCGCTGGTTCTCCAGTATAATAAAGTGGATTTACGTAATCAGGGGATACCGATTCTGCCGACCTCTGTCCTGGATAAAGATCTCAACAGCAAACTCAAAGTGCCGACTTTTGAAGCAAGCGCGCTTACAGGATATAACGTCCCTGAAACGTTAAAGAAAATAATATCATCCACGGTTATCTCCATTCAGAAAAAACTTATGTAGTGGCCAGCCGTGGCAGCTAACCCCAGAGCGGTGATATGAAAAAAACGCAACGTGAACCCGTTTATAAAATCGATGAATTCGAGGATCTGACGCTTTTTGCCAATGAATCCTTCGATACGCAGGACGTCGATCTTTTTGAATTTTCGGGGGAGGAGTCCTCGCCGCTCACCCGCCTTAAATCGATTATTCTTTCCTTGGACTGGGAGATCAACGATGAAATTCTCCAGGAATTGGCGGATGAAGTCGAGGACTTGCAAGCGAACTGGCAAGGCGACAAGGTAGCGGAAATCTACTTGCAGGGACTCGGTAAAATTGGCGGTTATATCCAATCCAAGGGAGCCTATGCCCATCCCAACTCCATCAAGCTGCTGCTGACGTTTTTTTACAATTTTGAGAAAATCGTCTCCACGCAAGACATCACCAACGATGAAATCACCCAACTGCTGGCAGGCGATGTCCGTAAATTCAGAATCCTCCAATACCAGATCAAGCAAAGCGAAGACGACTCGATCCCCAGGTTCGACGAAAGAACCGCCATTGCCTCGCCATCCTCGGTAATTGCTCCGGTTCCTGCCGAATCCGATGCCACCAAACAGCTCAGGGCAGCGATTCTCAGCCTTGACTGGGAAGTGACCGACGAGAGCCTCATGCAGTTCAACGCACGGCTCACC
The DNA here is from genome assembly GCA_903842475.1 of uncultured bacterium. GTDB lineage: Bacteria > Desulfobacterota > Desulfobulbia > Desulfobulbales > Desulfobulbaceae > Desulfobulbus. Next base: position 2,736 of record CAIMMA010000761.1, on the reverse strand, counting down.
CCCTTTCACCAATCCTTTGCCGATAACAAACCGGCCCTGGTCTTGATCCAGGGGTTACAAGCCCTGGGCGATTATATCTCGGAAAAAAGAGCGCAAGCTCACCCGGAGTCCTTTATCCTGCTGCATAGTTTCAGTGAAGCCCTCGACGAACTGGCAGCCGCAGGTGAACAACCTCTTGAGCACGACAAGGTGCAGAACATTCTGGTTGACCGGATTAACCGTCTCAACAACCTCAAAATGCTCATTGCGCACCCGACCGCGTCCGTTGACGAACAACGCATGGACGAGCTGGTCGGCGAAATCAGCGCCCCAGTAGCCTTCGAAAGCATGCACGATCAGCCGACCAGGATAACCGAGGAGTCGCCGATCGCGCCTGCGGCACCTGCAGGAGCTACGTTATCCCGGGCAACAGCCGAAGAAAATCCGCCAGATGCGTTGCGCACCGATGCCCTGCAAGCCGAAATTGACACGCTTTTTGCAATGGATGCAAAACCGGCAATGGAAACCGCGGATGTCCAGTATCCCGACGAAATCCTTTCGCCGGATGCCATCCAACCGGTTGACGACGAACTGGCCGACGACTTTATCGAGGCCAATCTCAGCAACCGGGGCCTCATGCCGGCACTTTCCGACGCCGACGAACTCTCCGGCTTCAACGAAGAGTCAGAGCCCCTGGATCTGCCGGCCCAAAATGACCTTGCCGAACAACTGGATTTCCTCTTTGACGAAGCAAGGGATGCCAACAGCCCACTGCCGGATACCGGCCACCCCGCCCAGGCCGACAATCAGGAACAGCCCGGAGCAGCCTTTGCCGACCTTTTCCCTGAAGAAACGCAGGTAGAGGCCGCCCTTGCCGGCGCCGAAGAGCCGGCGGACACCCTCGAACTCAGCCTGGATGATTTCGAAACCCAACAAAGCACCTTCGAAATCCAGACCAAGCTGGACAGCTTCTTTGCCGACGCATTGGAAGAATCGACCGAACCGGAAACGGACGATGAACATTTCATCGCGGCAAGCCGGCCATCATTTGACGACGAAGCAAGCGGTCCCGTGGCGGCCCTGGCCGACATCTTCCCCGAAGAAACGCAGGTAGAGGCTGCCCTTGCAGGGGCCGAAGCACCTCCAGAGGCTCTCGAACCTGGCCGGAAAGCGGATCAAGCGGATCAAAGCGCCCTCGACATCCAGAGTAAATTGGACAATTTCTTTGCCGAAGCGGGAGAAGAACCGCTCCACGCTGAAACACTCAGCGAAGATTCCGTTGAAGAAATCGAAAAATCACTCTTTTTCGACGAAGAAAGCGGCATCGAATCAGCCTTGGCCGACAGCAGTGAAGAACGAGGCTTTTCAGAAGAGGAGGCGATCGCCACCTTGGACTTCACCCCCATGGATGAGATTGAGGAAAAGCTCGATTTCTTCTTCGGAGCCGAGGCGGACATCGAACCTGCAGTTATGGCTGACCGGCAAACCGAATCCGCCCCCCCCATTCGTTCATTGGCGGAACAGACTGACCTGGTCTTTGCAGATATCATGGAAGAGCCCTCCATCGCCCCGGCATTAAGCGACTTCCTGGCTCCTGAAGAAACGGACGGACAGGAAACCTGGGCAGCGACAACCGACAACCTGCTGGACAATGAACTTGAAGGGGCGCTCAGTTCATTCTTGGAGGTCGACGAAGCCTTCCAGGAGGCCTCGCCGCAACCCACCGAACTGGCGCAAATGCTGGAAGCCGCAGTGGATGACGGTGGCCCGGCCGCAATCGTTCCGACCGGGCTGCCCGGAGCGTTCGCGTCGCAGGAGAGCGGTCAAGTACTGCTGGCCTCGCTGGGTGTCGTGCTGCCCGGTGTGATCCGTGCCACCTCCCGTGAGAACGTGGCCGAATCCGATCGACTGTTGACCGCATTGCAGAACACCGAACTTTCCCCCAACCAGCGGGCCCTGTTGCAGTTGCTCAATTCGGTCATCGGTATGCTCACCCGCTTGCCGAAAAGAGAGATTGCAGCAACCGAGAAATTGGTGAATTATCTCTACCAGCATACCCTTGAGGCGCAACAACCGCCCGAGGTTTTACCCGAAGCGATCAATCGTTTCACAACGTGGCTGCACAACGTTTTCGCCATCATGCCCGCACTCCCGACCCAAACCGGTGCAGAGGGTGGACCACATTTTGAATATACCGCCAAGGAGTTGTATTTCGAACTCACCGAACTGCGCAGTCATATCAATGAAGAGTTCGCCAGACTGCGGCATGAGATGCACCACAAGCACTGACGAGTTCGACTTGTACCGTTTTTCCATTGAGGAATCGGAACGTAAGTTTCGGTTCCTTTTTTCATTTTTCGACTGACGCAAAACCCGCAGACCCCTCCCCGACCAATCGCTTTTCCGCCATCAATTCCTCGGATCAAAGGCCTCGCGCAAGGCCTCGCCGATAAAGATGAGCAGGACCAGAGCGCCCACCAGGACAATGAAGGTGGAGAGCGAAAGCCACCAGGCATCGATATTGGCCTTGCCCTGGGCCAGCAATTCCCCAAGGCTGGGAGTCGAGGGCGGTACGCCGAGTCCGAGAAAATCGAGGCTGGTCAGGGCGAGAATCGCCCCGGACATCCGAAACGGCAGGAAGGTGATCACCGGGGTCATACTATTGGGCAACAGATGACGGTACATGATGGTGACGTTAGTAACCCCCAGCGCCTTGGCCGCCTTGACATACTCCAGGTTTCTTCCTTTGAGAAACTC
>CAIMMA010000760.1 GCA_903842475.1 uncultured bacterium | reverse complement strand
GGTGGTCAGGTTTAAAGTTGACACTTCGTCAAGCTGCCTTTGTTCGAATTTCTTGGGCTGATGTAAAACTCCGATGTGAATATTTCTTCTGATTTTACAGCACCTCTCGATGAGGCCTGAACTGATTCCTTGTGGACAAATAAGGCTGGCAAGCTTTCGGAATCGTGGAAACCCCAAAAAGGGTGGATAAAGACCATCGAAAGTCAACATTTTTCCAATCTTGACTCTTCCGCCACGCATAGCCGACCAACATGGAGCGCAGCAGAATTGGCCCGTACGAAGAGATGCGGTTCTTCGCCGAGGATAATTCACTAAATTAACATTTTAGACTTCCAGTGCCTCGCGCAGTTTCCTCCCCAGGTCTTTCATTGAGAACGGTTTATGAATGAAGTGCACGCCTTCGTCCAGCACGCCATGGTGGGCGATGACGCTGGCCGTGTAGCCCGACATGAACAACCGTCGGATGTCCGGATAGATGGACAGCAGATTTTTGGCCAAGTCGCGACCGTTCATCTCGGGCATAACCACATCGGTCAATAGCAGATCGATGCGGCTGGGGTGTTTCTGAGCTAGATGGACGGCCTCGCCCGGGGTTCCGGCTGCCAGCACGGTGTACCCCAGCCTTTCGAGCATTTCCGTGGTCATGTCCAGGATCGTCGGTTCGTCTTCCACCAGCAAGACAGTCTCGCGGCCTCGCTCGTCTGGTTTATCCAGTTCCTTTTCCGGCAACGGGACCATTTTGTCCAGGTGGCGCGGCAGGTAGACCTTGAACGTTGTTCCTTTCCCAGGCTCGCTGTAGACATTGATGAAACCGTTGTTTTGCTTGACCACACCGTAAACCGTAGCCAGGCCCAGTCCAGTGCCTTTGCCCATTTCTTTGGTGGTGAAGAAGGGCTCGAAGAGATGAGCTTGGGTCTCTTTGTCCATACCGCAGCCAGTATCGCTCACGGCCAGCAGGACGTAGTCGCCGGGGACAAAACCAGCGTGATGGGAGCAATACTCCTCATCAAAAGAGGCTAAGCCGGTTTCGATGGTGAGCTTGCCTGTATCAACGATAGCGTCCCGGGCATTGACGCAGAGATTGGTCAGAATTTGGTCGACCTGGATGGGGTCCATCTTGACCGGCCAGACTCCCTTGCCCGGCTGCCAAGCAAGGTCGATGTCCTCACCGATAAGCCGCAGCAGCAGCTTGAGTACGCTCTCGATGGTGTCGTTGAGGTCGATCACCTTGGGAGATACTATCTGTTTACGGGCAAAGGCCAGGAGTTGCCGGGTCAGATCGGCGGAGCGTTGGGCAGCACCTTGGATCTTCTCCAGGTTGGCATGCAGGGGATTGTCTGGCTCGACCCGCTCCATGGCCAGTTCCGTATAGCCGAGAATAACCCCTAGCATGTTGTTGAAGTCGTGGGCCACGCCGCCGGCCAGACGACCAACAGATTCCATCTTCTGGGCCTGTTGGAGTTGGTTTTCGAGTTTCTCTTTTTCAACTTCTGCCTGTTTGCGATCGGTGATGTCGATAAACGTTTCGAGCAGGCATTCTCGCCCTTCAAGCATAATGGGTGCGACGGTCTTGAGGATCGCCGTATGACCGCCATCCGCCCTAACCAATATCGTTTCGCGGTTATCGATTGATTCACCCAGATCCATGATGGGGCAGGCGCCTTGTTGACGGGTGCAGATGAAGTCGTGGCAGACACTTCCGACGATATCATCCTGTTCCGCGCCGATCATTGCCAAAGCCGTCGGATTAGCCGTGGTGATCAAACGGGTTTCAACGTCGATGACTAGTATACCGTTCTGAATCGAGTGCAGGATAGTCTCGGTGCGTTCCTTGGCGTTGTGGAGCTCAACCTCCGCCTGTTTGCGTTCGGTGATGTCCATCGCGATAACTGTGAACCCGCTGTCTGGATCATTAGGTGCCAACGGTGCTGCCGAAAGAAGTACATCAACGCGCTGTCCGTCTTTTCGACGCCAAACCGCCTCGGTCATTCCGGTGCCTTGTTGATCAATTTGCGCATACAGCTTATCCCCGCTGCTAAGATACTCCTCATCCGTCAGATACAAAAGCCGAGTTTGCTGCCCAAGCAGCTCTTCGCGGCTATATCCGGTAATGTCACACATAGCCGGGTTTAACTCAGTAATCATTCGCCCTTTGGTGACGCCGATTCCTGCGGGCGCGACTTTTAAAATGCTGTTTAACTTTGCTTCGCTTGCCACCAGACTCTCGTCGGCAATTTTTCGTTTAGTGATTTCACTCCGCAAATCAAGCAGCATTTTATTGAACGATTCAGCCAAAACTCCAAGTTCATCACGAAAACCGTTGGGTGCGCTTACTTTAACAGCATCCAGATTATCAATGGTTACCCGTTGGACCGCAGTCGTCAGCTCCGCAAGCGGTTTTTTCAGCAAACGAACAAATACCAGCTTAAAGATCAGCCATAACAAAGCGATTTCAACGACCGTCTTTATCCCCAGCATCAAAAAACTTGCCTTAACCCGGTTCAAAACGACCGATGAATTCGAATAGAGTGTTGCCCGTCCCAAAACCCTCGGTTGCTGATTAACGGAATAGATGATCGGGAAATCCGCCTCGAACAATTCAAACCGATACGGCTTCCAGCTGTGAACGTGTCCATCATCGGGGGCGTATCCTAGCAACTTAACATGCAGGCTAGTCTCCCCCTTGCCGTCTGCAGTATTTACAATACCGCCCAAAGCGATGGTCTTTCCGCTCTCGTCGGCAATTTTAATCCCCACAATGACCGGTAGCTCGATGATTCCCTCCACCGTAGACCGCAGCGCATCCTCGTCGAGATGCCACATCTGCCCGGCCAAGACATGCTCAAACGAGGTTTGAATATTCGCGAACTCCTTGCGGATGCTATTTTCCTGATACCGATACTCAATCACCATCTGGGCGATCGTTAAACAAATGACAATCACAAGGAAGAATCCGAAAACGATCTGCAGCAACCGGGTCGCCAGCGGACGATTAATTATTTGATCTAGCTCACTTTTCATCAGCATGCCCATCCAAAGCAATTCCCTGTGTGGCTTCGTCCCATAAAAGCTTCAACCCATTGCGGTCCCGGTGGGAATAGGTTTTTAGCAAGATTCGATTCCTTTCATAGAAATTCGGGAACCCGAGTTTAAGCCGCCCAGTCTCTTCGGGAGTCAGGAGCTCTCCAATATTGGTGATGACTGGGGTGAGAGACATGTCGCGCAGGATGTGCCCCACTTGATAGTCCGTCGTCAGTAGTTCATTGATGTATTCTTCCGCCACTGTTTTTAAAAAGGGTTTGTCCTGCAACGCCCAGGTAATTGCATAGTTATCAACCCAGCACACCGTCCCTTCGGCAGGCTCAGCTATTTTCCATTGCTCGCCACGCGATTTAAGCGGTCCCAATGAATCGCCCCAGGAAACTGCCAGCGGCCGACCCGCTAAATTGTCCGGCTTATCCACACCGATCCAGAACGAATGGGCATTAGCGACGAGTGAGCGCAGCTTTTTTTTGAATTCCGGATTATTCAACGCATCGTAATCACCGATCAGTTTGCGCGGATAGCCCAACGCCAGCGCCGTAATGTTGACATTGTAGATATACTCATTAGCCCCAAGAACATACTGCCCCTTGAACCGAGGATTCCAGAAGATATTCCAGCTCTGCGGCTCACTCTCAAGTAACGCGGTATTATAGGCCAGCCCATAGGGGCCTTGACTGACCGGAACTGCATAAACCTGTCTTTCACTGAATAGGTATTCTGCCATCCGCATGTCCGGAATTACATGCTTGAAATTGGGAATATTGGCAAGATCGATTGGCAGTAAAAGCCGGTTCTTTATGTATTTAAAGCGCTCATCTTTATACGTATGATGCGTCATCATAACGACATCAACCGCCCGATCTCTTATCGCATCATAAAATTCTTCCCCGCCTTTGACGTAGGTGATTTGAAGTTTCACCGAACGCCCATGGCGGTTTTCGACCTGTTTCTCAAACCTCTCGATCCAGACGTCCGGTGCGTGTCCCTCCCAAATCAGCAACCGCAACACATCGGGCTCCGCTTTACCGGATTGTGCCATCGCCAACGAGGCCGGCAATCCGCCTTGGAGTGCTAAAAGTTGGGAATGGAGGGAGTCATCGGAAGGCTCTGCAGCGAAGGCGATGGCGAGGAATAACAGCCAGCCGCAAGCGGCCAGGAGAACCAGGCAGGAGCGGACGTAAATCCACCTACCCAACCAGGTGGCCGGGATGTCGAGATTATGGCGACAAGCGGTGAGTTTCATGGTTGGCCCGGGGGGGTACCGGTGGTTAGGGGCGATAAGAAGCCGCTTGCCAATACAGTCCTATAAAATCG
>CAIMMA010000759.1 GCA_903842475.1 uncultured bacterium | reverse complement strand
GCCCGCCGGTCAGGAAGGGACGATGGAGCTGCGCATCCAATGGTCTCGATCGCCGACTTCGGCGCCCCGCTGATTGGCAACCTTTTCCTTCTGCCGGAGAGCCCCACCATGGCGAAAGCGCGTAAAAATTTTTCAAAAAAGACAGGGATGCCGCCGGGTTCGCTGGTCCATGTCGGTCAAGAGCCCTTGGCTGCGGGCCGCATCGCCCTGATGACGTACAGCGCTGACCGTTTCGAGGAACGGACAGTGTCGTCCATTGACGAAATCATCAGCTCCCGAGGGCAAGGCGTGATCACCTGGGTGCACTGTGAAGGGCTGGATATCGTGGCGATGATCGAGGCCATAGGCCATCACTTCGGGGTCCACCACCTGGTGCTTGAAGATCTCCTCAATACCCATCAGCGCCCGAAATTCGAAGCGTATGATGAATACCTTTTCATTGTCCTCAAAACCCTGACCTGCGATGCGACCCTGAAAGTCCACCACGAACAGATCAGCATCCTCATGTTCGACACCCTGCTGTTCACTTTCCGGGAAAAGCAGGACGACCTCTTTAATGATCTTAGACAGCGACTGGCCAACCCCAAGGGTCGCAGCCGCACGCTGGGCACGGATTATCTCACCTATGCTATTATGGATACGGTGGTGGATCAGTATTTCACGCTCACCGATACCCTGGAGGAGGCGATCGAGACCATAGAAGTCAAGCTGTTGGACCGGCCCATGGCCGATATTTTCGCCAAGATTCAACTGCTCAAGCGTGAACTGGTGTTCATCCGTAAGGCGATCACGCCGCTACGCGAGGTGCTCCTGGCCATGCAGCGCAGCGAAACCGGGTTGATCCAGGAAAAGACCCTGCCCTATCTCGGTGATGTCTTTGATCACACCCTCCGGGTGATCGACACCATGGATTCGTACCGCGATCTGATCAACGGCATGCTCGATATCTATCTCTCCAGCGTCAGCAACCGGATGAATGAGATCATGAAGGTGCTGACCGTATTCGCCACCATCTTCATTCCCCTGACCTTCCTGGTCGGCATTTACGGGATGAATTTCGATTTCATGCCGGAGTTGCATTGGAAATGGTCCTATCCGATCCTCTGGGGCTTTTTCTTTTTGATTCCAGCGGTGCTCCTGGGTTGGTTCAGAAAGAAGAAATGGCTGTGATGTGCACCAGGGGCGGGGAAGACGAGCCACACCTTGGCTTTTTGGCCCAACAGCTGAAGCCGCAGCATAAGCGCCGAACGCATTTAAGGACCGCATCGCCTCTGTAAGGTTCATTCAGGGCTGGTGGTTGTTGCGTTTTATCAAATACAATCAAAGGCAGGGTCGTTTTTTTTGTGTGGTCGACGCCCATGCAGGCGTGGCCCCCTCGGGGTGTTCGGTCAGCTTCCTCAATGAATAGTTTTTCTCTCTATTATCCACCTAACCTTGCTCTATTGTTTGTCCCCGGAATCTAAGTAAGTATGATTTTGGTATAATTTTCCCGGGCCTGAGGAACGGCGGGATCGGAAACGACGGAAAGGAGTCATGAGCATGGTCTTTCATACTGGCAAGAGGCTTCGTGCCATTACCAAAGGAGCGAGCGACAAAGACCGGGGCCGTGCGGCACCGAAGCAGCTGGATGCCCAGGCCCTGCTTGCATCAGCCAACAACGCCTCGGAACGTGTTGCCGGGCAGCACATTGCTTTTATGGCGGTTTGTGTCTATGTACTGGTCATTGTCTTCGGCACGACCGACATCGATCTGCTGATCGGAAAAGGTATCAAACTGCCGGTCGTCAACGTGGATGTGCCCACCGTCGGGTTTTATGCCTTTGCCCCCTATCTCGTTGTGCTCGTGCACTTCAATCTGCTGCTGCAGCTCCAGCTTCTGTCGCACGAGCTTTTTGCCTTCGACGCCGCCGCACCCCGCGAGGAATACATCGGCGGGCTGCGCGACCGCCTGCACACCTTCCCCTATACCTATTTCCTCGTCGGCAGGATGAGTCCTTTGATGCGACGGCTTGTCGGGCTGATGGTTTCAATCACCATGATGCTGTTGCCGTTCGTCACGCTTATCGCTTTGCAGCTCTGGTTTTTAGCGTATCAGAGCGAGGTCGTCACTTGGCTGCAAAGAATCGCCATTTGGGTCGATATTGTCATAGTAACCATGCTCTGGCCCATCATTCTGCACTCCAAAGACGACTGGAAGGCATACTGCCGTAAAATTTTGAAGGTTCTTGTACCGCGGCGAAGCGTATGGATAGCCTTCGGGTTGCTCCTGCTCGGCCAGGTGTTATTTTCGTTCAGCGCAGCAACTGGTGAAAGCACCGGTTCTTTTTCTACCCTGGCGGGACCGTTCGTTATGGGGTACGCCCTTATCTTGCTGTCGCCGCCAACGCTGATCATGCTCTTGGGATGGAAGAGTTTTTCACCTATCAGAAAATTTTTGTATTCATTGCTGTTTGTTTTGGTACTTGGCATCATATCGGCAAGCTTACTTGTAAAGCAGGACGAATTGATTTTAGCGGCCGTTTTTGCTGTGCCTTGGCTGTTGGTGCCCTTGGCGATGTTCTGGCATCCGGAGTCGCCGCGCGGCAGTTTGGTCCTGTTGTTGATGCTCTATACCGGCCTCCTGCTGCCGCTTACGCTGCATGTCGATGGTGAGCGAATCGAACGGCTGCTCCTTCGCATCCAGGGGAAAACGCATGGCGCGACCGTGCCGTCGGGGTTCATTGAAAAGAGGCGCCGGCTCAATTTGACGGAGCAGGTTCTGCTGGCTAAACCGGCAAGTGCGGAAACTCTGCGGTTTGTCCGTTCGGGTGAAGGGGAGAAAGCGCTTCAGCAGACCGAGCCGATTAATAGTAATCAACGGAAGCTGCGGCATGCAAATATGCACGAGGCCATTCTCTTAGGGGCCTATTTACGGCAAGTCGATTTTCAAGAATCATACCTGGCATTCGCCCATCTTCAGGGCGCCAGCTTATATCAGGCCTCATTGCAGGGAGCGTCTTTACAGGCGGCGCATCTGCAAAGCGCAATTTTGGCGGAAGCCAACCTGCAAGGCGCCTATCTGGGGGACGCTCATCTTCAGGGCGCGGATTTGCAAAAAGCCGATCTTCGGGGTGCGGACTTGCGAGGGAGCAATCTTATGGGGGCGGACTTACGGGCTGCCAATCTCCAGGGTGCGAACCTGTCGAAAGCCGATCTGCAAGGAGCCGACTTGCGGGCTGCCAATCTTCAAGGGGCGGACTTGCGGGAAGCCGATCTTCTGGGTGCGGACCTGAGTGAAGCGAAACTTGATTGGACCGACTTGCGCCGGGCCAATCTTAATGGGGCGCGTATTGATGCAAGCAAGGCGGATCTCGTCGACGCAAGAGCAATTACCTGGGTGCCTTTAGAGCCAGAGGCTGTGGAGAGCATGATTGCAGATACCAAAAAATGGATACAAGATAACGCGTCATACCAGCGTGTTGTAAGCAGGTTTAAAAAAGAATCTCTTCGGGACACCGCCATACCCCCTATGCGAGCCTGCCTCGCCACCTCTGATATGGTCGAATGTGAAAAGCGCTATGATCCTGAGAATGCCGAAGAATTCGAAAATTTCAAACAGCAGCTCCATTCCGCTCTAGGCCTGCTTGCCTGCGAATCTCCTCACCTGGCCTGGGCCATTATACAGCAGATTGAAAAAACCGAGAGCAACTCATCGCGGAAAGGATTAGGGGAAATACTCAGGAATCACCTCGCGGACAAAGCCTGTAAAGGTCTGCAGGAGTTGAGCGCAGGCAAAAGGAAGCAGCTGCTTGACGGGACACTGGAATCTTCCGAGTAACTATCCCCTTGGTAGCCTTACCTAGTCGGCCGTGAAAAAAGCCGTTTTCTGTTTGGTATCAAGGGCAATTTCGACAAGAGCGTTCAAGGCGCGGTCAGGGTGATGAAGGCACAGCTGCAATTAAGTAAAGCGTCTTTTAGTTGATCTCATCTTATTAACAGCACGATGGTTTGCAAAACAAAAACAAAATAGTTATGGGTGAAATACGATTCATAGTGGCGGGCTACTTTATTGACGGCAGCGGTGCCGATGTGCGCAGGGATGTCTTTCTGGCGGTACAGGACACCATTATTATCGACATTGGTTCCGCCGCAGATCTTCCCCGCAACGATGGGACTGTAATAATTGACGATTTCTCGCATTGTACGCTCTTGCCGGCGTTGGTTGATTGCAGCGTCTCCCTGTCGCGATCGCCTGCTCTGGACAAGAGGGTACGGTTGTCCTTTGAAGCGTCGGGCTTTGAGAAAAAAGCAGGCATGTTCGAGCGGCAAATCCGCTACTGCCATGCACACGGAGTGCTGGGCGTGGCCGACAGCGGCGAGTTAACCGACCTGGCGGCACATTGTCAAAAAGGGTTGGCGCCGGAGCGCATCCTTGAGATTCGAACATCCGGCCGACTCTGCCGGAGTCGCCGGGATTGGGCAGCGGCCAATTCGTCAGCAAACGATTTTCTCAAGATCGGCTATTCCGGTACGGTCGAAGACGACGAGGCAGCCCCCTCTCTTCAATGGCATCATGAAGACCTGTGCCATATTTTGCAGCAGAACCGTGGCGGAAGAAAGGCGGTGGTGGTGGCCAATGGGCAGCAAGCAGTAGGGGAGGCGCTTGCGGCGGGGTGCGATGCCATCGAGCAGGGATATCGTATGGGCGAAGACAATCTCAGGAAAATGGCGGAGAAGAAGGTGCTGTGGATCCCTGGTTTGGTCCGGGCCAAAAATGGTTTGGACGGTTCGAGCTCCGGCGGGGATGTCTGCTGCCGTTTTTCCCAGCGCTATGTCGCGCCAGGAAAGCCGGCCCCTGGCGCGGAGGCTTTTTGGAAAAAGATGCTCGCCGACCAGCTGACGCAACTGCGTTTGGCCAGAAAATTGGGCGTGACAACGGCTGTGGGAACCGGGGCCGGCAGTATTGGCATACTCCATGGCGAGTCAATGGTCGAGGAGATGAAATTGTTCATCAAGGCCGGCTATTCTCTGGAGGAGACCGTCCGCTGCGCATCGGAAAATGGAGCCGGATTCTTCGGCATGGCGAACCTGGGAGCGCTTGCCGTCGGGCGGAAGGCGACCTTTCTGCTTACCAGGGGCACGGTGCGGCAACTGCCGAGAAAACTCTCCTACCTGGAAGGCCTGTATATCGACGGCGCGCCCAGCGGTATATATCGCAAAGATCCCGGGGGAAATGGTTAGCTCGGCGCCTCGGACCGCCGGTACGCAAGCGGCCTTGTCGAGAAGCGTCATTATGCGTTGGTGATGCTGCCGGGCTTCGATAATTAAACTCCAAAGTAACAGGTAGATATGAAGATTTTTGAACGCCTCAAAGAGGTCGTCAAGGTCCTTTTTGTTTATGATGAAGAGGCCCGTGTCGATCTCTTTGAGGCTTTTCCGGTATTCAAGAGGTTTTATCGTCATCGCCACAACCTGTTCTACCTCCGCACCTTCGGTGATATTGCCTTCAGTGCCATCATCATCATGGGTCTTTTCGGGCCCCAGGACCCTTC
>CAIMMA010000758.1 GCA_903842475.1 uncultured bacterium | reverse complement strand
TTGTCTTGACCGCATCTTGACGCCGGAAGTAGTATAAAGAATCATGAAAATACATACTCACTGAACGTTGCTGGCCGGTATCCTTGTAATAAGGCACAAATTGAACACGCTCCCTGGAGTTTTTCCATGAACGTCTACGATTGGCTGCAAACCCTTTGTTTGTTCACGATCCTGCTCCTGCTGGTCAAACCGGTTGGCAGTTATATGGCCAAGATGTATCAGGGCGAGCGGACCCTGCTTTCGCCCCTCCTGGCCCCCTGCGAAAACCTGTTGTACCGAATTTGCGGGGTGGATAAGGACGAGGAGATGGATTGGCAGCGCTATGCCGGGGCCATGCTCCTCTGCAATCTGCTGCTGTTCGTCTCCCTCTTCGCCCTGCTGCTCGGGCAGCATCTGTTGCCATTGAATCCCCAGCACCTGCCGCCATTTCCCTGGGAACTGGCGCTCAACACCGCGATCAGCTTCACGACCAACACCAACTGGCAAGCCTACGGCGGCGAATCGACCGCCAGTTATTTCACCCAGATGGCCGGATTGACCGTACACAACTTCGTCTCCGCCGCCACCGGCATGGCCGTGGTCATTGCCCTGATTCGCGGTTTTGCCCGACGCCGGACCACGCTGGTCGGTAATTTCTGGGTCGACCTGAGTCGCGGCATCCTCTACATCCTGCTGCCGCTGGCGCTGATCGCTGCCCTCATCCTGGTTTCCCAGGGGGTAATCCAAAACTTCAGCCCCTACCTGCGTGTGCCTTTAGTGCAACCGCTCCGCGCCGATATGGGACTCGAGGGCGAAATCGGCAAGCCACACGCGGAGGGGACCGGCGGGCTGTTGCCCGAGACCGTGGTCATGAATAAGGTCAGCATTCCCATGGGGCCGGTCGCTTCCCAGGAGGCGATTAAAGCATTAGGCACCAATGGCGGTGGTTTTTTCAACGCCAACTCGGCCCATCCCTTCGAAAACCCGACCCCGTTCTCCCATCTCTTCGAAATTCTGCTCATCCTGCTGATCCCGGCCGGTTTGACCTACACCTTCGGCCGCATGGTCGGCAATACCCGCCAGGGTTGGACCCTGCTGACGGTCATGCTCCTGCTGCTGGTAACGGCCTTCGGCATCCTCCAATGGGCCGAAACCCAGGGCAACCCGCAGCTCACCCAGCTAGGGATCGAGGGCGGCAACATGGAAGGCAAGGAGGTGCGTTTCGGCATCGCTGGCACCAATCTCTTCACAGTGGCCACCACCGCCACCTCCTGCGGGGCGGTCACCGCCATGCACGAATCGCTCACCCCCATCGGCGGCTTGGTCCCCCTGGCTCTGATCCTGCTGGGCGAGATCGTTTTCGGCGGAGTCGGCTCCGGGCTGTACACCATGCTGGCCTTTGCCGTGATCGCGGTCTTTGTCTCCGGGCTGATGATCGGCAGGACGCCCGAGTATCTGGGTAAAAAGATCGAGGTGCAAGAGATGTGGCTATCCATCCTCACCATCCTCACCGCCGGAGTAATGGTCCTCATCCTCTCGGGGGTAGCCATGATCACCCCGGCCGCGCTGTCGTCCATGGCCAATCCCGGCGCCCATGGCCTTTCCGAGGTGCTCTACGGATTTGCTTCCATGGCCAACAACAATGGCAGCGCCTTTGCCGGGTTAAACGCCAACACCAGCTTTTTCAACCTGCTCGGCGCCCTGGCCATGCTGATCGGCCGCTATGTGCCGGCGGTGGCCATGCTCGCCATGGCCGGATCGTTAGCCGGCAAGAAGTACGTGCCGCCCAGCCTCGGCACCCTGCCCACCGACCAGGCACCTTTCGCCTTTTGGTTGACTTTAGTCATCTTGATTGTCGGGGCCCTGACCTTTTTCCCCGCCCTGGCCCTGGGACCGATCGTTGAACACCTGACCCTGGTTGGAGGTCAATAAGGTTATGGCAAAGCATATCCCCCCGCCACCATCGGCTTTCGATACAGCTCTGCTGACCGGCGCCCTGCTCGATGCCTTCCAAAAACTCGACCCGCGCTCCCTGTGGCGCAACCCGGTCATGCTGGCGGTGGAGATCGCCAGTTGTATTACCTCGGCGACCTTCCTCCTCTCGCTCATCGGCGTACACCATGAACCGGTCTGGTTCACCGGTGCGGTTTCGACCTGGCTCTGGCTGACGGTGCTCTTTTCCACCTTTGCCGAGGCCCTGGCCGAGGGACGCGGCAAGGCCCGGGCCGCAAGTTTACGGAAATCGCGCACCGAAGTCATGGCCAAACGGCTTGAGGCTCCCGATTTTACCAGTCCCCAGACCACCATGAATGCCAACCTGCTCACCAAGGGGAACTATATCCTGGTCGAGGCGGGCGAACTGATCGCCGGCGACGGCGAGGTAGTGGCTGGTGCCGCTCTGGTCAATGAATCGGCGGTGACCGGCGAATCGGCACCGGTGGTGCGCGAGTCGGGCGGCGATCGCAGTGCGGTCACCGGCGGCACCACGGTCATCGCCAGCGCCATCATTATCAGGATCACCGCCAACCCCGGTGAGACCTTCCTCGACCGGATGATTTCGCTGATCGAAGGCGCCAAACGCCGCAAGACCCCCAACGAGGTCGCCCTGGAGGTGCTGCTGATCGCCCTCACCCTGGTCTTCCTCTTGGTCTGCGTCAACATCAGCCCGCTTTCCAGCTATAGTGTCGCAGCAACCGGCCAGGGCAGCCCGATCTCGCTGACCATCCTGGTCGCGCTCTTCGCCTGCCTGGCCCCTACCACCATCGCCGCCCTCCTGCCCGCCATCGGTATCGCCGGCATGGACCGCCTCTATCAAAAAAACGTCATAGCCCTTTCCGGGCGGGCCATCGAGGCGGCTGGTGACGTTAACGTGCTGCTGCTCGATAAAACCGGAACCATTACCCTGGGTAATCGTCAAGCGGTCGCCTTTGTGCCGGTGGGCGGCCATTTGGAGCTGGAGCTGGCCGAAGCGGCATGGATGGCCTCGCTTGGCGATGAAACGCCGGAGGGCAGGAGCGTAACGGCCCTTGCTGAAACCATGCAGGTTACTCGGCCGGAAACAATCCTGGCACAACCAACGATTCTTCCCTTCAGCGCCGACACCCGCCTTTCCGGAATTG
>CAIMMA010000757.1 GCA_903842475.1 uncultured bacterium | reverse complement strand
TCCAGCCGTTTATCGCGGAGACGTTGATGCGCCGCCTTCAAATAGGCGCCTTCTTCCCCCACTGTATGCTCGTGGAATTTTAAGAACTGGTCGTAAACCTTCTGCAGGTGGAGAAAAGAATCGGGTTCCTTCTCTTCATAGGTTTTATCGGGGAATATCTTAAAGTGAGCCCATGGGTACTGCGGATCGATATCAAAATCGCAACCAAGGTTGTGCATGAGAATGATCAGGCCGTTAATCTCCCTGTCTGCCAGCATGTTGTATTGCTTGGCCTTGGACATGGCGTACTCGATAAACTCATAGATGTGCTCTTCGCCGACAAGGGCAACGCGTTGGGGAAATTTGGTCTTGAACTCAGCAACTTTTTCTTGGATGGCATTTTCCCATGCCAGATTTTTTAAGACGGCATCCAATTTTTCGTCGATTTCAAACATCATATGCTCCTTGCGCTGAACGTTCAGGGCAGTTGACAGAGGGGTGCATCTTTCTTCCAGAAGACATGCAGAAGCGGTTTAAGGAGATTGGCAATTTTGTCGTGCAATGGGGCCAGCGCATGAAGGATATCGGGATCATAAAACCGGAACAGCACGATTTCATTATTAGGGCGGCGGGCTTTGAGAAACTCGTGAAAATGGTCAGCTAGATCCTGCAGGTTAAGCTGCGATACCAGGAGAAGACCTTTCTTTGCATCATCGCCATTTTCAGTATACCAGGAGAGCAGCTTGTCGTCCTGACCCTGCAGTTGCACAAGAAACGGGCCCCCCTCCATGGTGGACTCGAAATACGTGCCCTCGTACAAGGCAATATAGGCGGGGTGATCATAATTTTTATACAGAAACGAATATATATCTTCAAAACGCGCTCCATCGAGCAGGATGTACGCATCATGCTCGCCGTACTGTTGCAATACGCGAGTAATTTTCTCTTCAGGGTTCAAAGCTTCAAATTTCATGGCTACGCCTCTTCATCGGGAGTGTAAATCTTGCAATATGGCTTACCAAGCGAAGCGCGTATGGCACACAACTGGCATAACGGCGCTTCCTTGGGCAGACCGGGTTGCAGATACGGCACCGAACTCGGCCCCACCAAGCTGTGCTGGGCGGCGTGGGCAACGAAGGGGTTTGGGGTCTTAAACTTGATGCCGGCGCCGTTGATGGTCAGGGAGGTGCCGCCGGCGAAGACAGTGATCCCCTTGGCCGCGGAGATGTGGATATGCTCCTTGGCGCTGATGATCCTGATCACCTTGTCGGCGATGATGTCGAGGGCGTCGCTTTGCGCCTGGATCTCGACCTTGCCGGCCCCGGCAAACAGCTTCATGCCCATGGCGCGGGCAAACACGCTCACCTTGTCCATGGCGGTGACCAGCAGGCTTCGGCCGCTGGCCATGGACAGGTGGTCGCCGGCGGTGGCGGTGGTCGGCCCGCCGCTGTGCAGGTGGGTGGACTCGGGGGTGGTGGTGGCGATGCCCGCCGGGCTGGAGACCAGCAGCTGGGGACTGGTCAGCTCGCCTTTGGGCTGGCCGCTGCCGCGCAGCTCGCTGTTTTGCCGGTTGAGGGTGTCGGTCAGCACCTTTTCGTCCGCGCCATACGCTTGCGCTTCGTGCTTGACCGCCAGCTCGGACTGGCGCAGGTGCTGGGCCGTGCCTGCCTCCAGGGTGCGCATGGCCTCGCGGATATCCGTCTGGTGCTCCGTGGCATGGGGACGGCCGTCGGTGTTGATGACCAGCCCCTTGTCGGCGCGGATCGCGCCCCAGGCGTCGGTGCGCAGCTCGAACCCCTCGCCGCGGAAGTCCTCGCGGCCCGAATGGTGGTTGATCCGGGTGATGTTGCCGAGGTTGAGCTGGGAAAGGGCGTGATCGCTGGACAGCTGGGCCTGGATCTGGCCCTGGGTGTCGTCCATCACCAGCTGGTTGCGGCCGGCGGCGTGGAACTCGCGGCTCTGGATGCCGGAAAGGGTTTTCTGGCTCGGCAGCTCCCAGGGCGGCATGGTCCAGGCGTTGTAGGCCCGGCCGGTGATCACCGGCCGGTCCGGATCGCCCTCCATGTATTCCACCAGCACCTCCTGCCCGATGCGGGGCACCTGGATGAAGCCAAAATCATTACCGGCCCAGTTGTCGGCGACCCGCACCCAGCAGCTGGAGTTTTCGTCGCGGGTGCCCAGCCGGTCCCAGTGGAAATGGACCTTGACCCGGCCGTATTCGTCGGTATAGACCTCCTCGCCAGCCGGCCCGGTGACCAGGGCGGACTGCAAGCCTTCCACCCGGGCCTTGGGGTGCTCCAGCTCGGGCACAAACTGGGTCGAATCCGGGATGGCGATCAATTTGCCCTGATAGGTCAGACCGCGATCCGACGGCGCTTCCTGCTCCAGCACCCCGGGCTGCTCGCCGTGGTGCCGGACCGCCGCCACCCACCAGTCGGTGTTGACCGTATCGTTGGGATGGTCATGGATATGGAAGGTGTATCCCGGCAGGTAGCGCGAAACATCGGAGTCGGCCTCGATCCATTGGCGGAAGGCCAGCTGGCGGTCCATCTGGATGTTGGCGTAGCGCCGGCCCGGGTCGGGCATTTGGTAGAGATGGGGAAACTGATACTGCTCCAGGTGCATGCCCCGGGGCCGGGGCTCCTTGATCAGGTCCGGCTCCCGGATATGCACCTCCTGGATCAGACCGGGTGCGGTGAAATTCCACTCGCCGTAGGTCGCGCCGTTGGGATTGACCCGGCTGTGCAGGTGCACCCGGCTGATAACCGCGGTGTCCGGCGCCTGGCCGGAGCCCGGGAAAAAGCGCAGGTCGGACTCGCCGGCTATCTTC
>CAIMMA010000756.1 GCA_903842475.1 uncultured bacterium | reverse complement strand
TGCTCCGAGCGCCATCGTCTCCCATGCCGGTCATGATCACGCCCACCACATTCTTGCCGGCATAACGGGCCGCCGAACGAAACAGCACATCCACCGAAGGGCGATGACGTGATACCAAAGGCCCGCTCTTAACCTCGACATAATAGCGGGCGCCGCTGCGTTTCAGCAGGGTGTGTTGATTGCCGGGGGCAATCAGGACCCGGCCGCGAACAATGGTATCGTTGTCCTGGGCCTCCTTGACGGTGACCCTGCAAAGCGAGTCAAGCCTTCTGGCAAAAGCAGCGGTAAAATTTTCAGGCATGTGCTGCACCACCACCATTCCCGGCGCATCTTCGGGCAACATTTCCAGGAAGACTCGTAACGCTTCCGTGCCCCCGGTGGAGGCCCCGACCACCACCACCTTCTCAGTGGTCTGGATCATGGCCTTGGAATTGGGTTTATCCATGATCACGTCGGCCGAGTACTTGGGTGAAATCTCTTTCAAAGTGCTGCGGACAGGGCGCGCATGACCAGGCCGGGACGCAGCCGCGCCCTTGACCGCGTCACAGATCATGATCCGGGACTCTTCGATGAATTGCTTGGTGCCCATGCGGGGTTTGGTGATGATATCCACCGCCCCGTATTCCATGGCCTTGAGCGCCGATTCGCTGCCGCCTTCGGCCAGGCTGGAACACATCACCACCGGGATAGGATGCTGGCTCATGAGTTTCTGCAGAAAGGTCAACCCGTCCATGCGCGGCATTTCGATATCCAGGGTAATCACATCGGGCACCACGGTTCGCAACCGCTCCGCGGCCAGAAAGGGGTCCGCCGCGGTCCCGACCACCTCGATCTCGGGATCGGAATTGAGAATTTCACAGAGTGTTTGCCGGACGAGCGCGGAATCGTCGACAACCAGCACCTTTATTTTGCTCATGGCAGTTCCCCTTGGGTACACCCACTCTCAATTCCACTGAGTTTGAGTTTGCGCAGGTAGATATCACCCGTCTTTATTGAAAAAAATAATTTTCTTCCCGAAGTGCCGCCGATATCTTCCTTGGCAATCGTCAGGCCCAGCTGGCCGAGGGTTTTTTTAGCCTGGATGATGTTCTGCTCGCCGACCGACCGTCTGGCGGTGGTCGAATAGCCGCCGCCCAGCACCTGCGCGCCCCCAAAAAGTTTAATTATCATATCGGTGTGCCCTCCATGCTCTTGCATCTTTTGATGAAGATAGCGCACCGCTGTGTCGACATAAAAGAGGTCGTTATCTTGTTTCAGGTTGACGGGCATCATCGCATGGCAGATGGCGCCAATTCCTTTGGCCGGGGAATACATGGTGACCGCCACGCACGATCCCAGGATGGTACTCACCAGGATGGGGTCGGGCGAGATGATGGCTTCACCTGGCTTGAGGAAGGGGTTGCAGCTATGTTCCGCGATGAAGCGTTTCATTGCTTCTGATATACGGTTGAGCCGACGGTGGTAAAATCCACCTCTAAACCGTTGAGCGTCTCGGAATGTCCCAAAAACAGATAGCCGCCGGGCCGCAACTGCCGATGAAACTTTCGCATCAGATTCTGCTGGGTGGGTTTATCGAAGTAAATGACCACATTGCGGCAGAAAATAATGTCCATCTGCTCGGCTATGCCGAAATCGGCATCCATGAAATTAATCCGGCGGAACACGACTTGGGAGCGAAGTTTCGGACAGACGCGGACCAGGCCGCGGGTGCGATCCTTGCTGCGCAGGAGATAATTCTTCTTGATCAGCGGGGCGATGCCATCGGTGCGCTCTTCCGGATAAATGGCGGCCTTGGCCGTATCCAGGATTCTGGTGCTGATGTCGGACGCCAGAATGGAAAAGCGAAAACCATGATGGGCTGCCGCGAAATCGTTTAACACCATCGCCAGGGTGTAGGGTTCCTCGCCGCTTGAGCACCCGGCGCTCCAGATGCGGATCGGTTCGGAGCCGTTGTGCCCATTACGCTTGATGATGGACGGCAAGGCCTTCTGGGTCAGATGTTCAAAATGGACCGGTTCCCGGAAAAAATCGGTTTTATTGGTGGTGACCACATCAATCAGGTGCACCAGCTCGGCAAGTTGGCCCTCGGGGCTGAAAACGAACTGGGCGTACTCCTCAAAGGTATCCATGGCCAAGGTCTTGAGGCGTTTCTGCAGTCTGGCCTCAAGCATGGTTTTCTTGGCCTGCGGCAGCTGAATACCGACCCGCTCATAGATAAACGAGCTGAATTGTTTAAATTCCTTGTCCTTTATTTTTGCAGGCGCATAGACACTCATATTGCTGCTCACTTCTGTTCCCGTTGGTCGCTCCAGTGGGGGCAACCAACGGGAATTGCCTGGTTATGGGGCTGAATTTCCCTGGATATCGGTCAGTTCGTCCGCGGAGAAGACCTTGTCGATATCGAGAATCATGACAAAATCGTTTTCGACCTTGCCCATGCCCTTAATAAACGCGGTATTGAGCTTGGTGCCCAACTGGGGAGGCGGTTCAATAAGTTCCGGTTCCATCTCCACCACCTCCTGGACCGAATCCGCCAGGACGCCGAGGACGATGGTCTCCCCATTCAGGTTCACCTCAACCACGATAATACAGGTATTGACGGTCTGTTCGGTGCATTGCATGCCGAAATTGAGCCGAAGATCAATCACCGGCACAACGCTGCCGCGCAGATTGATGACTCCCCGCATGAAATCGGGGGTCTGCGGAACTTTGGTTATTGAGGTTAATTCGAGTATTTCCCGAACTTTGGCCACATCAAAAGCAAAAATTTCATCT
The DNA here is from genome assembly GCA_903842475.1 of uncultured bacterium. GTDB lineage: Bacteria > Desulfobacterota > Desulfobulbia > Desulfobulbales > Desulfobulbaceae > Desulfobulbus. Next base: position 2,347 of record CAIMMA010000756.1, on the reverse strand, counting down.
GCCAGTTTAAAGGTCAGGTATTGCACTGTTTCGGTTATTCCTGCCACGCTCATAATAGTCCCTCCTCCTCTGGGGGCGGTAAATTACAGGCTGCGGCGATGGGGTCGGCAGCGACCGGCCCCGTCGCGCTGCAGCCTGTCAGGTTGCAGCCTGGATCAGAATTTTTCGAATTCCTCGTCAAGATGATCCGCACCGCCTTTTGCCCCCATGTCGAGCAGGATGCCGCCATCGGATTTATCCGCCTTGGAGCGTTTAGCTGCCTTGACCGCTGCCACATTCCGGGGTGCTGGGGTATGGCTGATCACATGTTGTTTGCTTGGCAACACCGGGGTGGCGCCAATAACCCGCCGCTGCCTGCCGGTATCCAGGGTGAAGAAGGCGATGGTGGCCTTGAGCTGTTCGGCCTGACTGGAAAGCTCTTCGGTGGTGGAAGCCATTTCCTCCGCCGATCCAGCATTTTGCTGGATAACCTGATCCAACTGCTGGATGGCCTTATTGATCTGATCGGCGCCGGTATCCTGCTCCTTGCTCGAAGCGCTGATTTCCTGGACCAGTTCAGCGGTCTTCTGGATATCAGGCAGCATCCTGGTGAGCATATCCCCGGCCTGCTCGGCGATGGCCACGCTGGTGGTGGAAAGTTGACTGATCTCGCCGGCGGCCGACTGGCTCCGTTCCGCCAGTTTCCGGACCTCCGAGGCTACCACGGCAAACCCCTTGCCGTGCTCGCCGGCACGCGCGGCCTCGATGGCAGCGTTTAAGGCCAACAGATTAGTCTGCCGGGCGATCTCTTCGATAATGGAGATCTTGGTGGCAATCTGCTTCATGGCGGCCACGGTTTCCGTCACTGCCTTGCCGCCATCCTTGGCATCCGAACTGCTCTTGATCGCGATCTTTTCGGTCTGCATGGCGTTGTCGGTGTTCTGCCGGATATTGGAGGCCATCTGTTCCATGCTCGAGGAAACCTCTTCGGCGCTGGCCGCCTGTTCGGTTGCCCCCTGGGACATCTGCTGGGCGGTGGCGGACATCTCCTGGGCGCCGGAGGCCACGTAGTCGGCCGCTCCCTGCACCTCGGTGACCACTTCTTTGAGTTTGTCGACCATATTGGCCAACGATTCCATCAATTCATCGTTCTCACAGCGTTTTTTGAGATTAACCATCAGGTTGCCCTGGGCGACCTGCTTGGCATTGGCGGTGATGTTGTTGGTGGCATCAATCAGGACATTGAGATTGTTTTTGATCTGATTGTATTGCCCTTTGTAGACATCGGTGATGATTGGCGGCATATCGCCCTTGGAAACCTTGGCCACATAATCAGCGGTGACCATCAGCGGCCCGACAATATTGGTGACCGTATCGTTCACCCCGGCCACCAGTTTGTTCCAACCGCCGACAAAGAGGCCGGCGTCGGCCCGTTTATCAAGTTCGCCGTTGGCCGCACCCTGGATAAGGATATCGGTCTGGGCAAGCAGGTCGTTCATCATCTTGACCATGTTATTGAGGTTGCCTTTGATGACGTTGTACTCGCCTTTGTATTCGGTGGTGATGGTCGGCGGGATAATCCCCTTGGCGACTTTATCCACATAGTCGGCGGTGACCCTGAGCGGTTCCACGATGTTGACAACGGTGTCGTTGACGCCAGCAACCAATTTGTTCCAACCGCCGACAAAGAGGCTGGCGTCGGCACGTTTATCGAGTTCACCGTTGGCCGCACCCTGGATAAGGATATCGGTCTGGGCAAGCAGATCGTTCATCATCTTGACCACATTGTTGAGATTGACCTTAATCTCATTGAAATCGCCGTTGTAGCTGTCGGTGATGGTCGGCGGGATGTCGCCCTTGCTGATGCGGTCGACATATTCGGCGGCCACGTTGAGCGGCCCGATGACTGCGTCGAGGCAGTCGTTAACTCCAACGACGATTTTCTGGAAGTCGCCCTGATGCTTGGAGGCATCGGCGCGGGTGGCCAGCTTGCCTTCCACCGCCGCCTTGGACAGCGTATTGGCGTCGGCCACCAGGGCGTTGATATTGTCGATGCAGTTATTGAGGTTGAGCTTGATCTCGTTGAAATCACCGTTGTAATTATCGGTGATCTTCGGCGGGATATCGCCCTTGCTGATCCGGTCGACATACTCGGCGGCCACGTTCAACGGTCCGATGACCGAGTCAAGGCAATCGTTGACGCCGGCTACGATCTTCTGGAAATCACCCTGATGCTTGCTGGCATCGGCGCGGGTGGCCAGTTTTCCTTCCACTGCCGCCTTGGAGAGCATATGAGCGTCGGCCACCAGGGCATTGATGTTGTCGATAGCATTATTGAGGTTGAGCTTGATCTCGTTGAAATCACCAT